>CAZJJT010000538.1:0-3521 GCA_964546395.1 uncultured Fibrobacterota bacterium | reverse complement strand
CATCACTTGAGATACGGGCTCTGGCACTGTCGCACGCGCATTCCCACAGTATGGTCGGAAGCAGGAGCGAGAGCGAAGCGCGCGTGGCCAAGCGTGAGTGTATCGTGCGGGCCAGGCAGGTGCGTACTCGCTGCCTCCGCGACCTTCGGTACCTGTTGGCGAACGAGGCCGATGCGGTGACGCGGATCCGGGGAATCAAGCGGGGACGGACGGAGGCGGACCTCGTGCAGGACCTTCGGGACCTGGCGGCCCTGATCACCGACTACGCGGACAGATTTCCCCCCGCGGTGGTTGGGCCGGAGCGGGCGGAGGAATGCCGGAGCATGGCGAACACGCTGGCCGAGTTGATCGCGAAGTCGCGGAAGGGCCGTGAGGATGCGGATGCGCGAGACATGCGTGACCGGGCAGCGGCCTACCTGATGCAGGCCATGGCGCAAGTCAGGGCGTGCGGCAAGACTGCGTTTGCCGATGACGAGGCGAGACGGAAGTCGTACACGAGCAGGTACCGCCGTCGTCACCGAGGGGGCGGGGCGGCGATGCCTGAGGAGACTGTGGAGGTCACACTGACAGTCCCGACCGATCATGTTCCTGTGCAGGAGCCAGTTTCGCCCACTGCTTCTTAGGAACCCAGGCTACGTTGGTATGGCTTATATCGATGTATGATGGAGAAGTAATGATGTCAGTAGGAGCCATAGCGCTGGTGCCAGCCATATGGATAATGTATGATGGAAACGCTTCAGTGTTACTACTACATTGAGTCGTTGCTATCACACATCAGTGCTATTCCATACGACATTGGCAGTACGACCAGTTGATGCTACGGCTGGCATTCGCACAGGGGCGCTTATTCGGCTCGTGTCGAGCTGAACCCCGGCCAGTCGCTCGCTGCCCGGCTTGCGGCAGGTGTGACAACTGAGGGGGAACTGGCCGCGCAGAATCTGTGGCGTTGCATGCGGCTCTACCATGTGCGATATTAGGTGTATGGACCCTCATCGACACACCGTGGCGCAGGTGTTGGTGTTCTGTCTGCTGATGTTCTCCGGCACGTACACTGCCCACGCACAGGACCTCGACCCCACCGACTCGCTGCTGCGCGCGTACGCGCTGTCAGACTCGGAAGCGGCCCTGTTCAGCATGTCAGACGGGAAACGATCGGAGTTCTGGGGCAGCACGCCAGATCAGGACATCGCGATTATCTACCCGCCCGACTACTGCTATCCCGGGAGGTGTCTGTCCACCGACGCGCTCGACGCTGGTTTGGTCGTAAGGGCTGCGGCAACGCCTCAGGCGCTGTACCTGTACCTCGAAGTGACAGACAACGAGTTCGTGAACAGGGTGGACCAGACTGACTGGGGCGCAGACTGTATCGACCTGTACCTTGACGAGTTGTCTTCGCAGGAGATCTGGGACTGCACCGATTGCCTGATTGGGCTGTACGAAAGCAAGCTGACCTACAGCACAGAGCAGTTTCAGACGTGGCTGGCGGCAGACACTGCTCTGCCAATCGGCTGTCTGTACATGGACTACGGTGATGAGCTTTGGGGTGGTATGCAGCCGGTGGGCCTCACGTGGGAGCAACTGCGTCAACTGTACCAGGTGGAAGCTGAGCCGGTCTACCTCACCCCGCACTACAAGATCATAGAGATGCGGATCCCCTGGCAGCACTTCGACGGCGCGTTCCCGCCGGGTACACCGCTCGCTTCCAGACGCCTCGCCATGACTGCCGGGTACAACGACAAGGACGGCGACACCACAGAACCGGGTTGCATACGCTGGCTTGGCAAAGACCCCTGGTCGGGCGACCAGAACTACTGGGGCGATATCCTCCTCCCCGCCTCCCTCGGGCCGGTGGATACGGTTGCGATGGCTGTGGTACCGCGGGTGTCCCACGGCCTCTCATCGCCGGCAACTGTGTGCAACACAGTGTACGACCTGCGGGGGCGCCGTGTGCATGGGTCTGTTCCCTCGGCGGGACTGGCTTTGCGCCGCTACGTCACCGGGCGCAGTGCGGTGACCGTGGTCGAGTCGTGGAACAGGTCGAGGTCACGCGACCGTCGTGGTTCGTGGAGAAGTTGACATTCCCCCGGCCTACTCGACACTCCTCCAGGTACTTTGCCCTCGTTCGACCCGCATGATCACCCTTGATCTGACCCAGACCCGCTGTGTGCTACTGCGCCACAGCAGTTGCACGTTTGGCCGTCAAGCCGCGGTTCTCATCTGCCACAAGATAGACCCCTGCGGCAGCGTGGAATCTCGCCCCGGTCAGCGTGCCGACCCTTCGACCGTCGATACCATACACCGCGCCAGACAGAAACGGCACTGAAGGCGGGCGGGCGTTCCGGGAAGGGGTTGTCACGTGCGACGATCCGCGCTCGAAAGCGCCGATATCCGGCGCCGAACCCTCGTAGGCCAGGCAGACGCCCTGGCTCTCTGCCCAGGTCAGGCTCCTGTCGACACTCACGGTGTTGCTCTGGTAGTCCACAGAGGTGATACGAGCGCGCTGCGAGGTACCCCAGAGCTGGATCTCGTCGCCGTCAACGCCCCCTATTCCCCAGCCGTCCATGAAATAGCCGGCATCGTCGAGCTCAAAGGATGTCCCGGAGCCGCTTGCCGACACAACCACAGTCAGATACGTGCCCGAATCTATGCACGGGCTTGCGGCCTCGAGATGCAGATCGGGTGTCAGCAGGTCCGTTGGGTCGCCGGGTGTGGGCTGTGCATCGACAAATACCGGGTCCCCCTGGCTGTCGCCATCCCAGTTATTTTCGATGATCTGCACGGCGATGATACCATCCCGACCGGGCGTGTTGATATTGTACTCGTCGATGGCCTCACGGTGCTGGTAGAGGATGTTGTTCTTGAGCACGTTGTCCTGGATAACCAGCGAACCGCTGTAGATGCCGAAGCCGATGCCGCTGGCCATGTGATCGGTGGGATTGTACGGGTTGTGGCCGTTGTTGTAGAAGGTGTTATGGTATACCTTGTTGCGTACGATGCTCTGGAGATAGCTTGCGGTCACGCTCATGCTCAGCCCTGCGCTGATATTGTGGAAATAGGCGTTGAACCGCACGATGTTCTCGCTGGAGTTCATCGACATTCCCGAAGCGCCGTTGTTGTCAGACGGGTCTGCCGAGTAGCCGACCCTGTTGCCCTCAAAGAGATTGCGGCCGCCGTTCTCGCTGTAGCCTGAGAATGAGAGATTGCGGTCGCCGTACAGCACCGCCCCGCGGTCGGAATCAACCGTGCCCATGGACCAGGGCTCGTTGTGGAAGCAGTTGTTGCGAATCACATTGCGCTTCCCGTACACGCCCATCACGTGGTGACCGCCGTGGAAGAAATGGCTGTCTTCGATAAGGTTGTACCGCGTTGAGTCCTGGGCGTTCGACTCGGTGCCGATGTCGAGCACGCACCCGATATCGTCAGCGTTGTAGTACCCGTAGTTCGAGAAGCGGCAGTGCTGGACCCTGTTGTGCTGCGAGTTGCCGGCGATTCTCGAACCTGCCCACGTGGCGGTCTGCCCG
>CAZJJT010000537.1:0-3533 GCA_964546395.1 uncultured Fibrobacterota bacterium | reverse complement strand
GCGGTGGTGCAGGTTGCCGATGTTGTTGGCGAGCGTGGTGTTCACCCGGCTGCAGAACTCCTCACCGTTCAGGTCGAGGTCCCCGGTACCCCCCGAGAGCTTCGCGGCATAGAAGAACCTGAGGTACTGGGCAGCCTGCGGGTGTGCTACGCGTTCGGTAAACGTCCGCGCCATCACCGAGGTCCCCCGGCTCTTCGACATCTTCTGCCCCTCGACAGTCAGGAAGCCGTGCACGAAGAAGCGGGTGGGAAGCTTGAACCCTGCGTTGCGCAGCATCACCGGCCAGAACAACGTGTGGAAGTACACGATGTCCTTGCCGATCACATGCACCACTTCGCTGTCGGCGTCCGCGCCCCAGAACTCTTCCACCTTCCGCCCGTGCTCGGCGCACCACTTGGCACTGGACGACAGGTACCCGATGGGCGCGTCAAGCCACACGTAGAAGAACTTGCCCGGGTAACCCGGGATCTCGAAGCCGAAGTAGGGCCCGTCGCGCGAGATACACCAGGGCCGAAGGCCCTCGGTGAGCCAGCTGTTGACAAAACTCCGCATGTCTTCCTGCAGCACCGTACCCGTGTTGAGATACTCGCGCAGGAACGCAGCCGAACTGTCGAGTTCGACAAAGAGATGCGTGGAGGTGCGCATGACCGGCGGGTTGTTGCACAACCGGCAGCGCGGCGCGCTCAGTTCCGACGGCTCGTAGGTGGCGCCGCACGACTCGCACACGTCGCCGTACTGCTCCTGCGCGCCGCAGCGCGGGCAGGCGCCGACGATGAACCGGTCGGGAAGGAACCGTTTGTCGTGTTCGCAGTAGTACTGCTCCACCTCGCGCTCGACCACCAGACCGTTTTCTTTCAGGCGCGAGAAGATGAGTTCGGCGTAGCGACGGTTCTCTTCGGAGTCGGTGGAGTAGAACAGGTCGAAGTCGATGCCGAACGCGGCGTAGTCGGCGGCATGCCGCTGCCACATCTCGGCAACCAGCTCACGCGGACTGACCCCGCGTGCCAGCGCGTTCACCTCGATGGGAGTCCCGTGCGTGTCGTCGGCGCAGATATACACGGCTTCGTTGCCCCGCAGCCGTTGGTAACGCACGTAGACATCGGTCTGCACCGCTTCCACCAGGTGCCCTACGTGGATATCGGCGTTGGCGTAGGGAAGCGCCATTGTCACCAGCAGGCGCCTGCGCCCCCGTGAGGGGCTATTCGTGCTCATCTACCGTCTGCTCCTGTTCGGTGGTGTCCGTCTCGCGGTCCTCCTCGGCCTCGCCGGCATCCTGCCGACCCTTCTCCGCCCTGCGCCCCTCGCCCTTCTGGCCGCCCGACTTCTGCCCATCACCCTTTCCGCCCTCCGCCTTGCGTACCCGCCGGATCGATTCGGGGGGAAGCCACTCCATCGTCTTGTCCTCAAACTGCACCTGCCCCAGCACGTCGAACACATTAACAAATGTCAACGTCCCCTTGCGCCCGTCCACTCGCACGTGAGCCCCCAGGTGCGGAAACTGTTTCAGCGCCTCGGTGTACGCCTCCACTTCGTATTTCAGGCAGCACAGCAGGCGGCCGCAGTTGCCGGAGATCTTGGCCGGGTTGAGCGCCAACTGCTGCTCCTTGGCCATCTGGGTGGTAATCTGCTCGAATTCGGTAAGGAATCCGCTGCAGCACTGCTCGCGGCCGCAGATCCCGCAGCCGCCGATCCGCCGGGCTTCGTCGCGCACGCCGATCTGCCGCAGCTCGATACGCGTGCGGTACTGCGACGCCAGGCTTTTCACCAGTTCGCGGAAATCAACCCGCTGGGCGGCCGTGAAAAAGAACGTGATCTTGCTGCCGTCGAACTGCATCTCCACGTCCACCAGTTTCATGTCCAGGTGGAACTCGCCGATGCGCGTCCGGCATGCTGCAAACGCGTCCACTTCCTTCTGCTTGTTCTTCTCATACGTTTCCACGTCACCCGGGGTCGCTTTCCGCACGATGCTCCGCGTCTCGCCCTTGCCGCGTTTGAGCCGTACGAGTCCGCCCGACAACGACACCCGTCCCAGGTCCAGTCCCCGTTCGGCCTCCACCACCACGTGTTCACCCTTGCGGGCGTCGAGGTCGTGGCGGTCGCGGAATATCACCTTGCGATCGCGCTTGAACGCGACTTCCACCAGGTTGCTGTTCTTAGCCATGTACTATCTCCCTCGCTTCATAGGCGAATCCAGCCAGCAGCAGCGGTACCACCGCACGCGCTCTCGCACCCCGCACCGCCCGCCGGCAGGCGCCAAGGAGCGCCTGTGCCTGCAAGGGTGTCAGCGTCGTCTCCGACACCAGCGCGTTGCGCACAATATGCATGCAGCAACTCAGCATGCGCTCGCATCCCCCTGCCTCGAGTCCCTCTGCAAGCCTGTCGATTCCCGTGGCAAACCTCAGCACGTCGTCCTCCCCCACCAGATCCCACAACTCCCGTGCCGCCTGCATCGCTTCCGGGTGGGGCTCGGCGGCAAGCCGCAACGCCGCTCCCAGCGAGCCCTGCGCGCTTTCGAGCACGAATGCGAGTTGCTCTTCGCTCAGCGTTTCCGGGTGAAGCTGTCGCAGCCCTTCGGTTACCTCTTCGTCGCTGAGACAGCCGAACCGCACCACCTGGCAGCGCGAGCGGATAGTCGGCAGTACCGCATGCGGTGACTCACTGCACAGCAGCACCACCGACCCGGCCGGCGGCTCCTCCAGTGTCTTGAGCATCGCGTTGGCGGTCTCCGCGCGCATCTGCTCGGGCGCACAGATGATGGCTACGCACGAGGGGCCGCTCACCGGTCCGCGCCGGATTGCGTGATCGACTTCGCGGATCCAGTCCACCGGAATCGAGGGCACCCCCGAGACGTCATCCCGGCGGTACGGAGCGGCAATCCGTGCGCGCATCTCGTCCGCCACGTACTCCCAGCCGCTCTCACTCAGATCGCTCTTCGAGCGATGCTCCTTCAGCAGCACCACGGGGGCCACCAGGTGCAGGTCCTGGTGGGCATTGTGCAGCACTTTCACACACGAAGGGCACGTGTAGCAGGGCGCGTCGTCCTGCGACTCGCACAGCAGCCCCATGGCCAGCTCGATCGCCGCCTGCACGGTCCCCACCCCTTCCTCACCACAGAACAGGTACGCATGGCCCAGTGCGCCGCGCGAAACCGCGGCGGCCAGCACCTCCCGCGGCCGTCGCTGCCCCACCAGCTTCTTCCATACGAGCCGTTTCACCTACTGCCCCTTCGGTTCCAGCCAGTCCATGGGGTCGAGCGCGTCGGTCGACTTGCGCAGCTCAAAGTGAAGCGAGACCGGCTCTCCCGCCGAAGCGGGAGCCAGGGCAGCCCGGCCCACCACCGTGCCGTACTCCACCTGCGCCTCCTGCGCCACCGCTATCGCTCCCAGGTTGGCATAGATAGTCAGGTACCCGCCGTAGTGGTCAACCATCAGAAACCTTCCCAGTCCCCGCATCCTGCCGACGTACGCCACTCTGCCGGGCGCCACGCACCGCACGGCGGCCCCGGGCGCAACGGTGATGTCGATACCGTTGCT
>CAZJJT010000536.1:0-3535 GCA_964546395.1 uncultured Fibrobacterota bacterium | reverse complement strand
GACGGCGGACGGCGGTCGTGTGGTGAGAGTCAGCGGGGCCCTCCGGCAGAGACCCGCAAGCCTTGCGCATCGCGCTTCGCGCGCGCACGGTGAGCGCTCCGGAGTCGCACAGGTCGTGCAGCGCCCGCAACATGGTTACCGGCGCGACTCCCGCCGCGTCCGCGAGTCTCCTCGCGCCCGGCAGTCGCTCGCCCGTACCCATGGCCTGCAGCAGCTGCACGACGTACGAACAGGCACGCTCACGCGCTGGCGCGCGGCGTTCCGCGGGCGGCGTTGCCTGGTTCGCGTTCGTACTCGTAGCAGATTGGTTCCGCATACCAGCTTCTGAGGCCTGTTATACTGCACTAATAATATATCACATTGGCCAGTTATGCGCACATCTGGCCGTGCGACGTAGGCAGATGGACTGTAGACTACCCTGTAGGCACAGATGACGTACCTTGTTGGCCCGACGTGCCGGTTCCGCAAGCCCAGGAGAACCCAGATGCCCATGATGCGCACACGAGCCAGGATGGCGGCCATCGCTGCAGTGCTGGCAATGCTTCCCCTTCATGCCGTGGAGGTGGCTGTCGACGACGCGGTCATGTATCAGACGATCGAGGGTATCGGCCGCTGCCGTCTGCGCATCTATACTGTCAAGGAAGGTCCTTTTTACAATGAAGTGCCCATGGAGCAGCTGGTCGATACACTGGTCAGAGTCATGGGGCTGAGTATGAGCCGCGGCTTCCGCACTTCGTCCTGCGAGTTCAACCCGTCGCCAGGGGTCTACAGTATCACCCAGAGCATCCGCAGCGAGCTCACCTGGAACAGCGCCATACGCGAACTCTCCGATTCACTGGGCCACATCTACCGCTACAGCCCGAATGTCTTCTCGCCGCCGGGCTGGATGAAGTACAACGGCCAGTGCTCCGGTCCGGAGGAGAGCAACTACAGCAAGGACACGACCAACTCACTCAAGCCCGAGCACTACGCTGACTTCGCGGCGCTCTGCAGCGCCTACGTCCGTATCTCGCTGGACACGTTCGGCCTCCCGGTGTACGCGTTCAGCCCCCAGAACGAGCCGTATTTCAACGAGCCCTATCCCTCATGCAGCTACGCGGACGGATGGCACTACGCGCGGATGCTGCGGTTCGTCGGCCCGTCAATCAAGCGAGCGAGTCCCGCCACCATGGTGTATGGCTGCGAGCACATGGGACACGTCTATCCGCAATGGGAACTGCAGGTCATGCACGATTCCTTGGCGAACCCGTATCTGGAGCGTTTCGCCATCCACAACTACGTCGACGGCGTCAGTGTCGACACGACCACGTTCGATTCGATTCCCGACGAGCACGTCCGTCCCCTCTGGGTGAGCGAGAACGCCGGCAACCACGCGTTCGATACGCCCGACTCTGCTCTCCTGCTGGCCCGCGAAATGCTCAAATCGTTCACGAGGAGCGGCGTGTCCGCATTTATGGCCGCCGAGAGCCAGCACTGGTGGGACGAACAGACGGGACGCAAGTACGGGTCGTTCTGGACCTTCTGCCACTTCGCCCGCTTCGTGAGGCCACACATGAAACGCATCAAGGCGCAGCTTGCCGTTGCCGACCCGGAGTTGCTGGTGGGTGCGTTCGCGAATCGCGATCTCGGTTCGCTCTCGCTCGTCATCGTCAACAGTGCCGACTCCGAACGCTCCATCGATCTGGCTTCCACTTCGCAACTGCCTTCCGAGTTTGAAGCGCGCCGGACAACGCCCACCGAGTACTTCGTCGACCTGGGGACGGTCTCTTCCGCCGCGTCGATCACTGTTCCGGCCCGATCGATACTCTCGTTGGGGTACCGGCACCGCGCGGGTGATGGCTCGGTGTCAGGAGTGGAACAACCGAGGGCGCACACGGGTGGTCGTGCGGCTGTCGGCACAGGACCACGATTGCTGATGATCATGGACTTGCTGGGCCGCGGCGTGTACCTCTCTTCCCGGGGCACCCCGGACCTGGCCCCCGGCGCGTACTGCCGGGTAGTCCGCGACGGCTCGGACCGGCTCCTGGTACGACGGTTTGTGGCAGCCGGTCGTCGATAGACCCCCTGGTGACTGACAGCACCGAACGACGGTTCGACAGAATCCGGCGCCGGCCCATGCGCACGAGAAGGGAACACCACCAGAGATGAGGCGACCGAACGTGCTCCTGATCTATACGGACCAGCAACGCTGGGATGCGCTGGGTGTGGCGGGCAACCCCGAGATACACACGCCCAACCTCGACGCTCTCGCTTGCGGGGGCATGCTGTTCGATCATGCCTTCGCGAACCACCCACTGTGCATGCCCAGCCGCCAAAGCATGCTGTGCGGCCAATACGGCGAATCGATCGGCTCGACATTCAACGGCATCGAAATGCGTGAAGACGTCCCCTGCCTTCAGCATCTGCTCAGCGGCTACGGCTACCACACCGCCAATATCGGCAAGCTTCATTTCCGCAACCATGCACATCGCGACCACCGCGACTCCCACCCGCGCTACGGATTCGATACGCTCGTGCTCTCGGACGAGCCGGGGTGTTACGATGATGCCTATGTCAAGTGGGTCGAGCTGCATGATCCGGACGCCGTGGATGCGTGCCGAATCGATACGCACGATTTCTACACGGCCGGACCACGGGTGAACACCGGTCATGGACGGTTCATGTGGAACCCGTACACGTTCGAGGGCCCCGACACGCTTACCCACGCCGCATTCGTGGGCGAGGAGACCTGTGAGTTCCTCAGGCAACACCGCACGGGCCAACCGTTCTTCTGTATCGCCGGTTTCTACGCCCCCCACCCGCCGCTGAATCCGCCGCGGCGGTTCCTGGAACTGTACGACGCGGCGTCGCTTTCGGGACCGCACCAGAGCGGCCAGGAGGAGCTTCAGCGGCCGGAGTTGACACTCGCCGACTACCGCACAATCAAGGCGCACTACTACGCCCTCGTGTCGCACGTCGACGAGGAAGTCGGACGTATCCTCGGCACGCTTGATACGGAGGGATTGCGGCGAGACACCCTGGTTATCTTCACGTCCGACCATGGCGAAACCCTGGGCGATCACGGCGTGTTCGAGAAGCTGCTGGCCGAAGACAGCTCCAGCCGCGTCCCGCTCATCGTGTCATTCCCCGGCCACATAGATCCCGCCGGCCGCAGCGACGCCTTCATCGAGGCCGTCGACATCGCCCCAAGCATCCTCGACTGGTGCGGTGTCCAGGTACCGACCACCATGCAGGGCCAGTCGTTCCGAGGCATTGCCGAGGGGAGCGCTCTGTGCACTGCCCGCCGGGACGCCTACATCAGTCTGAAGGAGCCGTTCGGCCCGGCCTACCGCGCGTTGCGGGCAAGTGAGTTTCTGTATGTCAAGCCAAAGCCGGGAGTCCCGTCGAGGTTCAGCGGCCCTGAACGTCTGTTTGATCTCTCACGTGACCCGCACCAACTGCACAACGTAATCGAAGACCGGCACTACGCCGACGCGCTTCACGACATGCGCAACCGCCTGCTCGAGCGCTGGTTCGGTATCGAGTCGCAGCATCC
>CAZJJT010000535.1:0-3537 GCA_964546395.1 uncultured Fibrobacterota bacterium | reverse complement strand
CACGGGCAACCCGCCGCTGGAGAGCGCGGTAATCGAGTATATCAGCCTCAAACACCAGCTCAACGGTGTCGACACACGCATGATCTCCGACCTGGCGGAGTACATGATGTCGATTGGGATGCCGATTCCCGACAACTACCCGTTTGCGGGTCGGGCATTCAACACGACGCGCGCGGGGATCCACGCCGGCGGTTTGCGCCAGGATGAGCGCATCTACAACATATTCGACACGGCCGAACTGCTCGGCCGTCCGCCGCGAGTGGGGATCACCGACAAGAGCGGCGCGGACGGGGTGGCCATCTGGGTCAATGACTACTTCGGGCTCGCCGGCAAGGCGCGTCTGACCAAGTTCAAGGTGCACAAAGTCGCCCGCTGGGTTATCGACCAGTACGAAAAAGAGGGCCGACTCACCGCGATCAGTGATGCCGAGATGGAGGCGAAGGTGCGGGAGTTGATGCCGGAGTACTGCGCGAAGTACGGGAAGGTGAGTGCGTAGGCCCGGGGTCTGAGCCTTCCCCGCGTGACTTGGGCGGCTGCCTGCGGTTTGCCCGGCGAAGAGCGCCCATACACAGGACCGCACACGCAGACACGATGACTCCGGTCCAGAAACCGGTGTTCCAGGCGTAGTCTCTGGCGACATAGGCGGTCCCGTTTATGTCGTATCGCTGCTGCACGAGCGGATGGGCAACGGTGTCGCCTGTGGTGATGCGTTTGTAGATATCGCCGCTGACCGGCCGCTTCTTCCCATCCACAACTATGTAGCAACTGGTTCTATTCCACTTGCGGCAACTGGATCTTGTGTACTTGTCCTCGACGATACCGGCATACGGGAGAACCGGTGTAATCCAGACATACAGAACCAGTATCAGCACAAGGCCTGCACCGACGTAGATAGCGGCTTCCGTTACCGGGCTGCTGTTCTCAGTGGCGGCCGTCTCCACCGGGCTCCTCCCCGGCAATGGCGGTGGCACAGCGGCGACGGGGGCCTTCGCGTCCCGCTTGCGTTCCCTGAGATAGACAATCAGGCACAGGAAGCCGAAAGCCGATGCTGCAGCTATCCCCACCAGCAGTCCTTCCAGGTACTGGCCTGCATACACAGAACCCACGGCTCCCGCCCTCCCGGTACGAAACGTCAACCCACCAGAAAGCCGGCCACACACCGAGTATCGCCATCCCCCGCCGTATTGTCAAGGGCTTCGTGCACCCAGGGAGGTGTGCCCGCCGGTTGGTCCTGCGCCACCTTCCGGAGGCCGGGGTACTATTTTTGGGAGCCTGCGGAGCCGCGGCACGCACACACCGCTCCCGGCAGTTGGGCACATGATGGCACGTGGGGCGGTACACCCTGCCAGTCGCGACGAGTTCGAGCAGCTGGTAATCGACTATGGCGAGCGGATCAAGGAACTCGAGGCTATCTCGCGTTTCGTGACGATTCTGCGCCAGGACGAGCCCCTCGAGGACCTGCTGCCCCAGATGTGCGAGTCGCTCCCGCCAGCATGGCAATTCCCCGAGTTCACAGCGGGCCGCATCACCTACGGCGAAACCGTCTACGCCACGGCCGGCTTCCGTGAAACGCCCTGGATGCAGTGTCAGAAGTTCTCGGTGCCCATGGGACCCGCGGGCTCAATAGAAGTGGCCTACCTGAGAGAGTTCCCGCAGAGCTTCGAAGGGCCGTTTCTGCGCGAGGAGCGCAACCTGATCAACAACCTCGCCCAGCTCATCGCGACGGCCGCGGGCACACGCATGTACGAGCGGCTTACCAGGCAGAACAAGGAACGGCTGAAGGAACTCGCGGCGATCAACCAGACCACGCGAATCATCTCGCGCAACGAACCGATCGAAGAGACCCTCCAGAGCATCTGCGACATCCTCCCCGCCTCGTGGCAGTACCCCGAAGACACGGCTGCGCGTGTCTGTTTCGGCGGCCGCGAGTATGTGAGCAGGCCGTTCGACGAGACGCTGTGGACACAGCGCGAGGACTTCGTAACGTTCGACAACCAGGTGGGGTCGGTCGAGGTCTACTATCTCAGGCAGCTTCCCGACGAGGATGAGGGGCCGTTCCTCAAGGAGGAGCGTGACCTCATCCGCAACATCGCCCGCCTCATCGCCCACTTCGTCAACAATCACAAGGGCAAGGTCCTCATCGAACGCTCCACCCGTCTTGATGAGCCCGAGCAGGCGCCGCGTCGTTACCCGGCCCTGCTTCCCTCGAGCCCCTCGCCGCTGCAGCGCCTGCTCAACCGCCACGTGCTGGGCCGCCAGATCCACGCCGATATCATGCGGCACCGGGTGAAGGACGTGTTGCTCGTGGCGACGTTCTTCGATGCGTTCATGGTACAGAACGACGACCCGTTCTTCGGCCAGTTCGTGGGCGCCCTTCAGCCGCTCGCCCTGCTGTCGTGGCCGCGGATCAACGTCGTGTTCTCGAGTGAGGAAGCGCTGGAGCAGCTCGAACAGGGCGGGTTCGACATGGTGATTGCCATGGCCGGTCTTGACGCCTCGCGCGCGCGCGCGCTTCACGAAAATATCGCCACCACCCGCCCCGGTCTGCCTGTCTATTACCTGGCCAACCGGGCCGACCACGCCGCCGCCCTTACCGCTCCCCTGCTTCGCTCCGGGCTCAACCGCAAGCTTTTTGTGTGGAACGGCGATTCACGGCTGTTTTTCGCGATGGTGCAGTTGCTCGAAGATGCCATGAACGTCCACGAGGACACCCAGGATGGCCTCGTGCGGGTGGTGCTTCTGGTGGAGGATTCGCCCGAGTACGGCTCACAGCTTCTCACCATGCTTTACACCCTTCTGTTCGAGCAGGCGCAACAGACCAGCGATGATGTGAAGCAGAGCGACACCGATCTCGTAACCCGTTTCCTGTACCGTCCCCGAATCCTCCTCGCGCGGACGTTTGAGGATGCGATGCACTACGCGGGGGCCTACCAGCGGCAACTGCTGTGCGTCGTGTCGGATGTGGAGTTTGAGAAGAACGGGACGCTCGACCGGACGGCTGGAGTGGAACTGGCCGAATGGATCCGCATCCACGTACCGACGGCCCCCTGCCTGCTGCACAGCAGCGAGCCGTCACACGCCCCCGAGGCCGAGCGGGCCGGGGCCGTGTTCGTCGACAAGGGCGCCCGAGGGGCGTTCGACCGCCTGAGACAATTTGTCGCCGAACGCACATCCGGAGCGGTATTCACGTTTCGCGCGCCCGACGGGACCGTGCTGGCAAGCGCCGCAACGCCCAGCGAACTGATGGCCAGGCTGGCGGAGGTACCCGAGGAATCGGTGCGCTACCACGGCAGCCGCAACGATTTTTCGCACTGGTTCATGGCACGGGGTGAAACACGACTGGCGTTGTCACTGAGTCGCGTGAACGTGGGGACACTCACCGAAGAGGACCAGGTGCGTTCGTGGGTGGTGGCGCAGATCCGCTCGCACCTGGTGGAACGGCACCGCGGCCAGTTGGTGGAGTTTGACGATGTCTCGGGGTTTGGCGACTCGTACGTGGTACGCCTGTGTGGTGGGTCGCTGGGCGGCAAGGGACGC
>CAZJJT010000534.1:0-3554 GCA_964546395.1 uncultured Fibrobacterota bacterium | reverse complement strand
GCCGCATGGCCGACGGGGTGAGGTCGATACACGAACAGCTCGGTGTGAGGGGGTAACCTCACCCCCGACCCCTCTCCCTCGCTGACGCTTGGGAGAGGGGCGGAAGCCGCATGGCCGACGAGGTGAGGTCACCACGCAGTACGGGCGGAACCATCGGTCCCGCCCGTGCCAAGCATCACTCACCAAACTAGACTGCGTCGCTTACCTGCTCACCATCACATTCAGTGTCTGGCTGAAGTTCCCGCCGTTCATCGAGCAGAGGTACCGTCCGCTGCTGATTCCCTGCTTCGCGAAATCAATCGTGTGATAGCCCGCACTGCCGGTAAACCGCGCAACCGTCTCGCCCTTCATGTTCACCAGGCTCACCAGTGCGTTGCCGCCGGCCGGGACTGCGAACTGCACCCCGCCCTGCATCATCGACAGCCCGTACGACACCGGGATACGCGCCGCGCGCGTGGTCACGCTGACCGCGGGTTCGAAGTTCGCGATAATCTCGGCGTCACCGGTCACAATGATCCATGTCGTCTCCGCTTCGTCGTCGCGGATTGTCACGTTGCTTGCACCACTCACCACGGTCCAGTCCACAAGCTGGTAGTCCTGGTCGGCAGTCGCCGTGACTTCAACCGAGTCGCCGTGCGCAACAGTCTGGCCGCCGCTCGGGCTTACCGAACCGTTGGCGCCGGCAGTCATGGTCAGCGTGTAGGTATCCACCGCGAAGTTGGCCTGGACTGTCGCGTCACCCTCGCCGCTCAGCACCACGAAAGTCGTGGCGGCATCGGGCGTGCGGACTGTGACGTTGGCCGCGCCCGCCGTGACGGTCCAGTTGAGGAACGAGCAGTGGACATCCGCTGTTGCAGTTACCTGCACCGAGTCGCCATAGTCCACGGCCTGGGCGCCGCTCGGGGCAACCGAACCGTTGGCGCCCGCGTTCACCGTGATGTCGTAGCTGTCGAGTACGAAATTCGCCTGGATCGTTGCCACGCCACCTGTCACCGTCACATCAGTGCTCGCAGCGTTGACATCACCGAACGTGGCCGTACCCGACAACACAGTCCAACTGTCAAACGAGTACCCGGTGTTCGGCGTCGCGGTGATCGCGCTCGCCACACCGCAGTCAACGTTGCCCCCGCCGGTGGTGGTGCCGTTGCCGTCGTTGTTGACCGTCAGGTTGTGCTGAATAATCGTGTAGGTTGCCTCGATCGTCGCATCACTCGTTGCCGTGACCGTTGTGGCCGCGGTGCTCGGTGAAGTGATCGTGACCGTCCCCGAAGTAACTGTCCACCCGGCAAACGTGTGGCAGGCATCCGGAGTCGCTGTGGCCGTGCCGCTCTCCACCCCGTGCGTCACGCTCAGAGTAGCGGGTGCAACGCTGCCGCCCGCGGCACTGTTCACTGTCACCGTGTAGGTATTGAGCGCGAAGTTAGCCTGGATAGTCGCATCCCCGCCGGTAACCGTGCAGGTCGTGGAGGCGTTGGCCGCGTTGGCAAACGTGGCCGTGCCCGAGCTCACTGTCCAGTCGACAAACGAGTAGCCCGCACTCGGCGTAGCGGTAATCGCACTGGCAACGCCGCAGCTCACCGTCCCATCACCTGTTGTCGTGCCGTTGCCGTCGTCATTAACGGTCAGCGTGTATTCGATCGTGGTGTAGGTTGCATGAATGGTCGCATCACTCGTAGCAGTCACCGTGGTGGTCGCATTGGTCGGAGCATTGATCGTCACCGTCCCACTCACCACTTCCCACTGATTGAACGTGTGACAGGCGTCAGGGGTGGCTGTGATATCGCTGCTGGCGATACCGTGGTCCACAACGAGGCTCGTGGGCAGTACTGAGCCTCCCGCGGCACTGCTCACGGTGACCGTGTACTGCGGCGGGATGATGTGATACGTGCCGTCGTTCATGGCACCGAACACATCGAAATCCGTGGGTGTACCAAAGTAGTTGCCCTCGAGATCGATTGCCACGGTCTCCCCGAGCGTCAGCCCTGCGTCCTGCAGCACCACGCTGCCGAGCAACTGGTCCGCGGCGGTCACCGGTGTACCGAAGGTTCCCCACGTCAGCACGACCGAGTCGGGGTAGAGTATCGGCGGCATCCCGTTGGGAAACGCCGTCGAACTGGCGGACACGAAAGTCAGCTTGCCGGGTATCAGTCCGATCCTGACCTGCATGGTGTTCACATTCGAGATGTTCTCAGCACGAATGTCCACCGTGAACTGCTGCCCGAGCGTACTGACGTCAAGGTTCGCCTGGACCCCGGCGGTCACCGGATCCATGTCAACATTTACGACGGCCGCGGCATTCTGACCAGCAGCAGCGACCCCCGTCACCACCAACACCATACTCAACAGTCTGCGCATCATGTGTGGTTTGCCTCCCGAACAGGTTGTGTATGCATCACTTGACAGCTATCTGGTCGATTGTCAGGTCTGCGTCGCTGAACTCCGCCTTGGCAACCGAGACAGAGCAGTCATCATCGCCAATCCGGGTGAATCTTGCACACACGAGGAGGCCGCTACCCGATACGCCGACGCCTTTGGCCGACTTCACTCCCGCAGCAACGTCCACCGTCCCGCCGTCGATACTCTTCACCAGGACCGGACCGAGCTCGCCGCCGTTCGACTCGAGCAGCGGTTTCTGGTCCTCACCGGCTCCCACCAGTTCCGCCTTCTCGAACTTCAGCATGGTGCTGTCAAACGAGAGTCGCACCATGTAGCCGGTGGCCTCAGAGAGGCCCTCCGCCAGCACGGCCACGAGGACCGTGCTGGGGATTCCCTGGTGCGCGCATACCGCCTCAACCTTTGCGGTGCTCGCGTTCTGATCCACCGTCACCACCACATCCGCATTTGGCCCGCCCCAGGCAGACAGGGCGCAGGCCAGGACCGCGCAGACCACCGCTGTGCTCCTGCGAATTCCGGAATGCATGATCACAACTCCTTCCCGCCTGCTCTAGAGGCTGAGATTCCAAACGTTCACGAACTTCATGTAGTCGAAGAAATCAATGGCCTGCGGGCCCACTGCACTCAGCGCGATGTTGGCCCCTGCAACGTAGGCCGCATCACCCTCATGCGTGTTCCACGAGTTGACAAAGCTCATGTAGTCGAAGAACCCGACGGAACCGTCACCATTGATATCACCCATCAGTCTGCCGTCCGCGGCCTGCACCGCACCCGTCTGGTCCACAACCACGACCTTCGGTAGTGCTCCGACCGCACCGTAGCTCGTTGACAGGTTGGCATCCGCTGACACCACCATGGCAACACCACCCGCGTTCACAGCGCCAACCAGCGTGTAGTCGCCTGCCGCATCGCGGCTGTACGACTGCATCACACCGGCGTCGTTGCCGACCAGCAGGTCGATATCGGCATCGGCGTTCAGCTGCATGTTCGCGATCGAGGCATTCGCACCGACCGTGATCTGTGCCGCACCGGCATCGGTCACCTGCACCGCTGCCAGCCAGCCGCCCGCACCGTCCGACATCGCCAGGTCGATGGTGCCGTCGCCGTAGCCCAGGAACAGGTCCGGCTCGTCATCACCGTTCAGGTCGGTCGCGTCAACA
>CAZJJT010000533.1:1449-3558 GCA_964546395.1 uncultured Fibrobacterota bacterium | reverse complement strand
CGGCGAGGTCCTTGGAAGGAGATCCCGGCCGAGCGTCGATCATCATTTCCTGGATCTTCGGCACGCGGACACAGACGTCGTGCAGAGCCTCGGGGTCGCCGATGCGAAGGCCCAAGGTCCAGGGCCGCTCGCAGCGGGCAGCAGCGCAGGTCGGCTCGCAGCCGCAACCCGGCTCGCAGCCGCAGCTCGGCCCGCAGCCGCAGGAGCCATCTCCGCAGACCGGTCCGCCGCAATCGGCGCATCCGCAGCCGGGCTCGCCGTACGGCGGGCCGCACATTCCGTCGCAGGTCGGGCAGCCGGGGTTGCACGTATCACACGATCCGTACTCGTCGTAGCCGCCGACGTAGGTCTCGCCCATCATCGGGCCGGGTTCCATGGAACTGCCCGTCTGGTAGCCGACCGGCTTGATCCAGTTGTTGACCGCGTCCAGCACGTTGCCCGACTTGCGGCCGGGATGTGCCTGGACGGCGATTCGCCGGCGGGGCGGCGTGGCGCCGGCCGCCGGCGGGACGCTTCCAGTCCTCATGGCAATCCGCTTGGGAGATGAGTCGAGCCGGTTGGCGGCGGCGACTTTCTTTCGGGCGTCCGGGTGCGTGGACGCGCGGGACGGGGCGGACGTCTTGGCCGACGAGACCCGTTTCGCCGACTCGGCGGGCGAGGTGAGCTTCGTTGCGCCGGCGGGCGGCGTGAACTGGCGCGGCTCACCGGTGGCCGGTTGGCTGGCCGCGGCATCCGAGAGCACACTGCCGGCACGGCCGGTGGTCGGGCGATCCGCTACCTCGGCGCTCGGCGCCGCGGGCTGGTGGTTTGGCAGCATCCAGCGTGGCGAGCTGGTCGTCGGGCGCGGCGGGGCGGATCGCTGTGGAGGGGTGGCCTTCGCGACCGGGTGGTTGCCGCCGACCGCCTTCCACTGGCCGGTGTCCTCGGCGGCTGGTGCTGGCTGGGAGTGGCAGCGGCAGGGCTCGTGGCCGCGGTGACCGTGTGGCGCATGCTCGACCAGTTCTACCTCGGGGGTGTGCTCACCGGCACGTCGGCCATCGTTGCCGCATCGTGGATCCTCTCCTGCCACGCCGCGAAGCCGGCAGGAGGCGAGGTGGTGCTGTCGCTTGCGGTTGCCGCCGCAACCTTCTTCTTCGAGGTCGGCATCCTGTTCCACTGGTTCGTGCGCATCGAGCACCGCGTCAAGTACGACCCGCTGCTGCACGTGTACAACCGCGAGCACTGCTCGCGCATCCTGGCCGAGCAGTCGAAGCTCAACAGCACTCCTCCCTTCACCATCGTTATGGTCGATATCGACCATTTCAAGAAGGTCAACGACACGTACGGCCACCAGGCGGGTGACGCGGTGCTCTACACCGTTGCGCAGACAATCAGCCGAGTGGTAGTCCCGACCGGGACGCTGTGCCGCTACGGTGGGGAGGAGCTTGCCGTGTTCTTCCCCCAGCGGACCTCGCAGGAAGTGCGCAGGACCATGGAGGAAGCCCGCGTTCTGGTGCAGAAGACGAAGGTCGGTACGGGCCGCAAGAAGATATCCGTGACCGTGTCGTGCGGCATTTCCACGCGGACCGAGGGCACCCAGACGCTTCAAGACGTCCTGCAGGCGGCCGACAAGGCCCTCTACCGCGCCAAACAGGGGGGGCGTAACCAGGTCCGTCTTGGAGCCACCCGCAAGTCGCGGAGGAGATAGGCCGCCCGCGATGCCGGAAGTGTGCGTGTTCTGAGAGTATTTTCGGCCGAACATGAGCATGGACTCGATGCTGGGGAACAACTGGATAACCGTCACGCTGTTTGTGGCGGCCGTCGTCATGGTGAGCGCCGACTTTCTGTCGACACTGTTCAGTGTCGTGTACAGGCGCTACTGGTACGACCGGTTCCTCCGTCCGCGGTACAATCCCTCGTTCGCCCCTTCGTGCGCAATCGTCGTGCCCTGCAAGGGCGAGATCAAGAACGTCGAAGAGAACCTTCTCTCGTTCATGCGGTTCGACTACCCGGCGCCCTACCGCGTCGTGTTCGTGGTCGAAGACGAGGGGGACCCGGCTGCCCTCGCCATACGATCGGTCATTGCCCGTGTCGACAACGCCTCCCTTGTCGTGGCAGGCCTTTCCTCGA
>CAZJJT010000533.1:0-1439 GCA_964546395.1 uncultured Fibrobacterota bacterium | reverse complement strand
GTGTACGTGTTCGCCGATGCGGATATCGGTCCGCGCAGCGGGTGGCTGCGTGAACTGGTGCTGCCGCTCTCCGATCCGCGCGTGGTGGTCACCACAGGGTTCCGGTGGCTCTGCACCGATCGGCCCGGCCTGGCGGCGATGGTGCATAACTCCATCAATATCCTCCTTTACACTCTTCTCACAGTCGCCTCGTATGCGGCGGAGGTCGGGCTGTGGGGCGGCTCCATGGCGATGCGGCGCCGCGACTTCGATGAACTCGGCGTGGCGGAGCTGTGGGGTTCGACAGTGGTGGATGATATCAGCCTGTCGAGCCGCGTGGCGCACTCGGGCAGGCAGGCGATCATGGTGCCGTCGTGTGTCACCTGTACCGACGACTTCCTTGAGACGGTGTCAGGCGGCGTGCTCTGGTTTGAGCGTCAGATCATGTTCCTCAAAGCGTACCACCGCAGCCTCTGGATGGTGGGCGGCGGCCTGCTCGTGTTTCTGGGGGTCGTGTTGACTGTCTGGGCACCGCTCGCTGCGCTGCTCAGCATTTCGCCGCGCTACTCATTCCTTGCCATGGGCGGTGCGGCTTCACTGCTCTTCATCGGGGGCGAGACGGTCACTGCGCGCCTGCTGTACCCCATGCTCGGTGAAGTGCACCGGCGCACGCGGTTTGCCGCACTGCAGCCGTTCATGCGCACCACGCAGATGCTCAGCTACCTGCGGACGGTGTTCACCGACGTGGTTACCTGGGCGGGAGTACGCTACCATATCGACCGCAAAGGCGTGGTCAAACGCGTGGAGCGGCGCCCGTGAGGAATGTCGCCGTGTTCGCCTCCGGAAGCGGGAGCAACTTCCAGGCCCTGCTCGACCATCAGGCCTGCGGTGACCTCCCAGTGTCGTTCGTTCTGCTCGTGGGCAACAATTCCAAGGCAACGGCGTTCGAACGGGCTCGTGCCGCCGGCATCGCCACTCTCCACATCGCCCCCTCGCATTTCGACGATTACGCCGAATACACGAACAGACTCATGGCGGCGCTCGAGCAGCGCTCGGTGGACGTCATCGCGCTGGCGGGCTACATGAAGAAGCTTCCCCCGGAACTGGTCGCGTGTTACCGCAACCGCATCCTCAACATCCACCCTGCTCTCCTTCCCGCGTTCGGCGGCAAGGGTATGTACGGAGCGCACGTGCACACGGCGGTGATCGAGTCGGGAGTGAAACTGACCGGGGTGACGGTACACCTGGTAGATGAGGAATACGATGCGGGACCGATAGTGGTGCAGGAGCCGGTGCGGGTGCTCGACGAAGATACGCCGGAGACGCTGGCGGCGCGCGTACTTGCCGCGGAACACGCAACCTACTGGCGCGCGGTGAAGGCAGCGGCCGAGGGCACACTCACGGTTACGGGCAGGCGGGTGAGCGGGCATGTTTGATACCACGGCCCTGTACCAGTTCGA
>CAZJJT010000532.1:0-3562 GCA_964546395.1 uncultured Fibrobacterota bacterium | reverse complement strand
GCGGGCAGAGCTGCTATGCGTGATGTATGCGACGCTCATCGCCATGCCGCTGGCGAGCCATGGGTTCTGGCGGCAGATGCTTGGCTCGGCAATGTCGATCCCGCGCAACTCCCTGTTCGACAAACTTGACGCACTGAGCCCGAAGCTGTGGCCGCACGGCCGCAATCTCCTTGAGGGCGTGCTTGCCCGTCCCCGCAACGACATGATATCCACACAGGGCAGGGTGAACTGGCGCGAAGTGGAAGTGGCCGAGGGTGTCCCTTCGCAGGTGGCCGTGCTCAGCAACGACAGCGCCGGACAGGTATCGTGGCTTCGGGTACGGATGGAAGCAGCAGACCTCCCGCGCGATATCGCGTTTATGCTGACAGTCAAGGCCCGCGCGCGCAGCCTCGGGCCGCAGGCTCAATACTTCTGCAGACTGTACCACGACGGTGGGAAGGCCTTCGCGATCGAGGCGTTCACGTCGCGTCTTGAGGAGAAGAAGACGTACGTGCACCGGACCGGGTTCGTGCGGGTCGGCAAGTATGGTGTGACGTTTCCGAGTGATATCTCCAGGTATGTGGAGATAGAGTTTGGACTGGCGGGCGAAGGGACGGTGGAGCTGCACGACGCGCAGTTGGTGGATGTCAGCGCGATCGAAACGGCGTTCCTGGGAAGACGCATCATCTCGCAGGAGGACTACGAGCAGCTCCCTCCCGAGATGCGCAGCGGGCTGACTGTACGGCCGCGTTCGCTGTGGTCCCTGGATGGGGTGAAGTTCATCTGTGCGGGGTTGTTCCCGTTCCGTGACTGGTTGACCCCCACGCTGGTGTGGAGTTCATTTGTTGCCCTGCTCCTCGCGGCCACGTTCGCCATCGGTGTTATCATGCGGCGGCAGTGGGTGCAGAACGAACGGTTCCCGCTTCCTCTTGCGCAGGTCCCCTTCGCTCTCCTGGGTGACAAGGACAGTGAGGAGCGGACCCTCCCGGCAGTCTTCAAGAACCGTTTCATGCTGATTGGCTTCGGGGTTGCCTTCCTGTGGTGTCTGGTCAGGCTGTTCCAGGCGTACAACAAGACCATTCCGAACCTTTCGATCAGCTTCCCGTTGAGTCCATACTTCGCGGACCCCTCGTGGGGCGACACCTGGAACGGTGTGAATTTCTCGGTGTACGCGCTTGTCCTCGGTCTCGGGCTGTTCATGGAACTCAACGTACTCATGAGCCTGGTGGTCGGTTTCTTCCTGTTCCGGTTCCAGTACTGGGCAGGGGAGACGTATGGACTTGAGGCCCTGCAGGATTTCCCCTTTGATGGCGAGCAGATGATGGGCTCGTATCTTGCGTACGCACTGCTCGCCCTGGTGTTCACGCGCAAGTACCTGTGGCGTGTGCTCAAGATGGCGGTGAAGGGGGAGCGGGATGGCGGCGAGGCCGTCTCGTATCGTAGCGCGTTCCTCACGTTGGTGGCTGCGCTGGTAGGGGTGGTGGTATGGGCGAAGTGGGCCCAACTGCCGGCTCCCGGCATGGTGGCGATCTTCGTGTACATGGTCACGATCGGCTTTGTCGCAACCAAGCTTCGGGCCGAGTGCGGCACGCCTCACGCCACATTCACCGCCGGCATCATGGTGGCCGCACCGCTTCTCGGGGGCATGCGCTTCCTCGAGCCATCGGGGATGATCTTCGTGTCGCTGGTGGGGATCGTGTTCGGGTACTACCTGTGTCTCTACAATATTCCCGGCATGCAGCTGGAGCTTCTTGAAGCCGGTCGGCGCATCGGTGTCCGACCTCGTCACCTGGCCTACACTGCCGCGTTCGGGGTTGTGGGGGGCATTGTACTTGGCGGATGGGTGTACCTGGCGAGCATGTATGCGGTAGGGGCTGACACGTATCCGCTGAAGGCAGCGCACTTTGAGAAGGGGGCGGGGTCGTATGCAGCGTACAACGTCGACCTGACTCGCGCTACCGAGATGATGGAGGAGTCGGACGGACAGCGGATCACCCGTGTGGAGCCGCGTGTGTGGGCGGGCGTGTTTGCCGCTCTGGTCACTTCGGTCGTGACTGTCCTGCGGCAGTTGTTCGCGGGGTTCTGGTTCCACCCGATCGGATTCATCCTGGGGCCCTCGCGCATGCTGCTCACCGTATGGGGGAGCCTGCTGATGGCGTGGCTCATACGGTTCATGGTGCTCCGGTTGGGTGGTGCGGCGACCGTGCGAGAGAGCCTGTTGCCGTTTGCGACGGGTGTGGTGCTGGGTTCGGTGGCCGCATACGCGGCCGGGTTCATAGTGAACGGCTACATGTTCTTCTTCAACCCGGGCGGTGAACGGTTCTTCGCCGAGTTCTTCTAGGATCGGGTTGACGGGGGTGTGATGGGCAGCAGGGCAGCAGACAATACTGCAGCAGGGGCGGCACGTCCAGGCGGGTTCTGGGGACGGCTGGCGGTGTCGCTTGGCGTTGGGTTCGTGCTTGCGGCGGTAACGCTTGGCACGGCGCTGTTCTACATGCGCGTGTTCAAGCCCGTCGCCTACATCGCGCTTCCCGAACCCTATCGGGCCTATGCGGTCGGCCCCATGCAGGAGGCGGTCTCACACGAGCGTGTGCAGGCGGAACTCGACACCATCCTGAGCTATGGTTCGAGGCTTCTGGGGCAGCCGGGGATGTACGCAACCGCCGAGCGGATCCGAGCGGCCTACGAGGACGCCGGGTGCGAGATCTACGAGCACGAGACCGAGGCAGCGGCCCCGGTGACGGCGTTCCGCGAGTTCTACCATGTGGACGGTTCGGACGGTCGAGGGGAGTTGGTTGAGGGTGTCGAGTTGTACCCGTTCATGGCCAACCACATTCAGCCGGTTGTCACTCCGGACACCGGGCTGGTCGGTACGCTCGTGCTGCTTACGCCTGAGGTGTTGCGCACACGCAGGCGCTTCGATGACTGCATCGGGCTTATCGACAGTCGCGAGGGGCGATTCGATGAGGGGTATGGGTTCGCCTGGGTCCGCTACGCCCGGTTGGGAATCAAAGGCATAATCGTGTCGCACTCCCAGGGGCTCGACAAGGCCCCCTGGAACATCATTGCGGCCCGTTTCAGCGGGATTGTAACTGATGCCCCCGTGAACTACGTGCGGGTGGCGGCTACCAGTGATGTGTTCCGATACGTGAACCAGACGGTTCGTCTGCGGGTCCGGGTCGATCTCAAGCCGGTGAGGGACCTGACACTGCTGGGGGTCATGCGTGCGCCGCAGCCCGCGCGTGAGGCGATGATAGTGAGTTGCGGGTACGATGCCGCCACGCTGCTGCCGGACGCCGCCTTCGCGCCCGCGCAGGCCGTGTCGCCGGCGCTGCACATCCAGATGGTGAAGGGGATGAAGGCGTACCGGGAGAGCCTGCGGCGCGACGTGATATTCACCGCTTTCGGCTCAACCATGATGGCGAATGTGGGTCTGAACCACCTGATCCGCATCCTGGCCGAGAACTCCCGCACCGCCGAGTCGAACCGCCTCCTGGCAGCACTGGGTGTGGGCGCAGGCAGGAGTGACGGCGGGAGCAGGATGCAGTTCGTGGAGGCCGACGACGAGGCGAACCGGGCCAAG
>CAZJJT010000531.1:1512-3564 GCA_964546395.1 uncultured Fibrobacterota bacterium | reverse complement strand
GACATACCTGGTGCGCGGTGGGGTGCGCTACGTCTACCTGCATCGTCCCGGGGTGCACACCGCGCCGCAGCCGCGGCCCGAGGCGTTCTGGTGGAAAGGGCCCGATGGCTCGCGGGTGCTTGTGCGCAACGACATGAGACGCGGGTACAACGGCGAGATTGGGCCGCACATGGTCTCCGGGTGTCTGCAGGAGTTCGTGAAGGAGACCGGTCTGCCGTTCTCGATGTTTCTCTACGGTGTGGGCGACCACGGTGGCGGCCCGACCCGCCGCGACCTGTGCCGCCTGGCCGACATGCAGCAGTGGCCGGTCTACCCGACCATCGAATCGGCCCGCGCGCACGACTTCTTCAGGCGGCTGGAGAAGGAGGGGGCTGGGCTGAGCACCATCGACGATGAGCTCAACATGGAGTTCACCGGGTGCTACACCACGCAGACACGTATCAAGCGCTCAAACCGCTACGCGGTCAAGCGGCTTGTGGAGGCCGAGACCGCAGCCGCCCTGGCACAGCGTGTGGCGGCGGGAGCATACCCGGCCGAAGCGTTCACGAAGGCGTGGCGCGACACGCTGTTCTCGCATTTCCACGACATTCTGCCCGGATCGTGCGTGCACGACTCGCGTACCTACGCGCATGGGCTGTTCCAGCAGGTCACCGCGGTCACGTCACAGGCACAGACTGCAGCCCTGCGCGCGCTGGCAGGCCGGGTCGATACCCGCGCGCTTGCGCCAGTGCAGCCTGGCGACACTCTCTGGGGTGCGCCCCGCGCCGCGGGGAGTGGAGTTGGCCGGGGCAGTCACGATGGCGGGTTGAGCGAGTACGGCGCAGACAGCGGCGCCGGACCCCGCCTTGTGCTGGTGTACAACCCACTGCCGGTTGAGCGCAGCGAAGTGGTGGAGATGAGCGTGTGGGACGCTGGTTGGGGCTGGGAGCAGCGTGACCCGAAGGCGATTGCGTTTGGGGTACGCGGTCCGGATGGAAGACAGGTGCGTGCGCAGACACTGCATACTGGTGACTACTGGGGACACCGGTTCGTGCGTGTCGCGTTCCCGGTGAAGGTGCCGGCGCTGGGCTATGCGGTGTACGCTGTCGATGAGCACGGGCCGGAGTGGGACAACGAAGCCGGTGCGCACCAGATGGGCAAGACGCACCAGTGCTCATACTCCTACTACGAGCGCAGCCCCGAGGGGCTCGAGAACGAGCACCTCCTGGTTGATATCGACATGAGGACCGGCGGTATCCGAAGGCTTGTTGAGCGCGCAACAGGCACGGAAATCGTTGCAGCGTCCGGCGGCAGCTGCGCGCTGGAGCATGGGTACGAGCGCAACCGGTCGATGAACGCCTGGATTGTGCAGCACACCAACGGGTGGGAGGGTGCGGAGGTCGTCAGTATCCGCCGTGGTCTCAATGGGCCCTGGAAGGCCACCATCGATGTGGACGTGAGGGTGCGCGGGTCACGGTTCACGGTGACCTACGAGCTGCGCCGGGACGACCCGCAGCTCTACGTGCATATCAACGGCCAGTGGGTGGAATACTGGACTGCCGAGCATGGCGCCCCGGCGCTGCGGTTCTCGGTGCCGCTTGCCGCCGAGCAGCTGCGGGCAACATACGAGATACCGTTCGGCGCTATCGAAAGGGACATGAAGCACGGCGAGGAGGTCCCCGCCCTTCGCTGGGCCATGGTGACGGCGGCAGACCGTGCGCCCGCGACGAAGAGGCAGTCCCCACCACTCCACCACTCCAGTACTCCAGGCTGTGCTCTCCTTCTCATCAACGACTCCAAACACGGCCACAGCGTCTCCGGCAACCGCCTCAACCTGACACTCATCCGCAGCACCCAGGAGCCCGATCCGCTGCCCGAGGTGGGTCACCATGAAGTGCACCTGGCACTCTGGCCCTTTGTCAAGCCCCTCTCCTGCGGTGAGGCCACGATGGCCGCCGAGCGGTTCGACCACCCGATGTCGGTTGTCAGCACCGATGCGCACAAGGGGGAACTGCCGGCGCAGGCCAGTCTCCTGTCAGCGTCGCCCAACGTGGTGCTCGACTCGCTGAAGAG
>CAZJJT010000531.1:0-1502 GCA_964546395.1 uncultured Fibrobacterota bacterium | reverse complement strand
GAGACGGGTGGGTGGTGCGTGTGCATAACCCTTCGGGCAAGGCGGAGCGTGCCCGTCTTGCGTTCAGCCCCGAACTGTGTGGGAAGGTGGAGCGGGCGGAGCTGGTTGATGCGATAGAGAGGGGAGATGACACACGTGCCGGGGTCGACGCAGGGGGACGGGGGACAGTTGCGTTCGACGTTCCGGCACGCGCGTTTCAGTCAGCGCGTATCGTACTCATCGCGAAACGGTGAGCACGGTACGGTTCAGCACACGGCCATCCGCCGTGCGCAGCTGCACTACGGCAGCGCCGTTGGGTCGGCTGGTACCCACCGGCAGCCGCTGGCCGCGAAGCGAGTAGACCTCGTGCACGGCGCGGCCCGTCGACAGCTTTGACACCACCGCGTCAGCCTGCACCTGCCGGGCACTGGTGGCGACTATGGAGAGGGGGCCGATAACGCTGCCGTTGGCCAACTCGCCGTACTGGTGCACCCAGAGGTACACCGACGGGGCAGTGATTCCGGGGATGGTCCAACTGAAGTCGCCCCAGTCAGTCATGCCTGTGCCCACGCCGCCTGCAGGATTGATCGTGCTCCAGCTCTCCTGCTCGTCGGTGGAGTACTTGATCTCCACCGTGTTGATCACGCGGGTGGTCCACTGGATCTGGACGGTCGAGCCGCCTGCCAGTTCTGCTCCAGCTGTCGGGCTCGTGATGAACACCGCGGGCGGCGCACTTACCACGACTTCGAGCTCGTTGGAGTAGCCCGAAACGGCCGCAGCGCCAATTGCCTGTACGCGGTAGGTGTAGGTACCCAGGTCGATGTCGGCGTCGGTGAACGTGGTGGTGTTGGCCGGCACAGTGTCTATCGATTCCCAGAGCGACCCGTCGGTGCGCTGGATCGCAAACGCTGTCTCATCACTGCTGTTGTCGCGCCAGCCGAGCACCACGTCCATGAGCGTGTCCTCGACAACTGTTGCGGTGAGTGAGTCCGGGGCCTGCAGTACCGAGCCGAGTGTCAGCGTCACCGAGTAGCTCGGTGCGTTCGACGCGCCGCCGCCCGACACGGTCACTACCGCCGTGTACACCCCGTCGGCCAGCCCCGCAACATCCACAGTGTTGGCCAGCGTCTGGGTGTTGCCGCTTCCGCTGCGGCTGACTGTCAGCCAGCTCGATGTCGGACTGACCGTGGCAGTCACATCGCCGAGCGTCCCCACGCCGGTGTTGGTCACGGTGACTGTCTGCGCGGCACTTGCGGTGAACGCAAGGGATGGGGTACTCAGCGAGATCTCGGGCGTGGTGGCGGTGGCCGAGGGAAGGTCGCCCATCCAGAAGTTGCCGACCTGGAGGGCCTGGATACTGGTGAGGACATCGGTGTAGGGGCGTGCCACCTCGGTGAGGACCTCGGTGCGCCAGTTGGCGATGTAGAGATGGAGCTCCTTGGTGTGGCAGATGATGTGGTCGTTGTCGTTCACAGCAGCTTTCATGCAGAGATGGTTCGGCATGTCACCCACCATGCCCGGGA
>CAZJJT010000530.1:0-3596 GCA_964546395.1 uncultured Fibrobacterota bacterium | reverse complement strand
CGGGATACGATGGCCTTCAGGAATACATGGTGTGCGGGAATGCAGGTGTGTCTTGGGAACGGACGGTCCGGCGCACGACCACGTTGACTCCCGCCCTGCTTGATGCGCCCGGCGGCTGCTCCCGGACCAGCCACAACCTTGGAGCTATTCTCTCGCCCCGCGGAGAGATGGCAGAGCGGTCGATAGGACAGGTTCTACAACGAAGTGACAATGCGGCGGTCTCGAAAACCGGCGATTGAACGCCGTAAACGCCAGAAAAACCAATGCCGAAGGGGAGGATCGAACTCCCACGGGGTTTGAGCCCCACTGGATTTTGAGTCCAGCGCGTCTGCCAATTCCGCCACTTCGGCACGGCAAGAGGTGGACACGGAAAATGATTCCTGCCAGCGCTCACGGCACACGCCCCGCACGCCTGTCCATCGGCGGCAGATAACTGAATGCCGACCGCCCCCGCAACGACTGCTACTGCTCCCCCCCCGTCGGCGGCGCCCCGCCGTCCTTCCAGGGGTTGTCCTCCGGCTCATCCGGCTCCGCTTCGGAGTGCTCCATCTCTTCGATCGTGTCAGCGATAATCATCTCGGCGTTGGACTCCACGAAGTCGCACACTTCGTCTTCATCGGCGGCCTTACGCCTCCGCAGATAGTCGAGCACCGCTACCCCTGTCGATATCATGATGTTGCGGACAACGGTATCGTCGAACAACCGGCAGTTTCTCGCATCCATGGAACCTCCCCCACCCTCTGTGCGACTAATTGATCAGAGCACGTTGCTGAGTGGATTATACCCCGGCGGCCCCTGGGGGTCAAGTACGCAGCAGCAGCACGGGAGGCGGCACTGAAATGGATGTCGAACGTGGTGATGCACGCGCTGAGCGAACGGGCGATTGCGCGGTAGGTACCGTAACAGTATTTTACGCCCGTGCGTTGTATATATTGGTGAGGGAGCCTGCTGCATGCGCGCAGGCCCTCGTGTTCCCTTTTCGACAGGTCACGTGCAATGCCGCTTGAGATTACTCGCAGCCGAAGACAGCAGCGCCGTATCACGATGATATCCTTCGGGGCATCGATTGGCTTTCTGGTGGTGATGTTCGTGGTTCTGCGCACGACCGGCATGGACAAGGTAATCGGCCGCAAGATTCTGCAGATTGCCGAAGCGATTGCGCCGCCGCCCCCGCCACCACCCCCGCCGCCCGACGTCAAGTCGAATGTGAAAGCGCCGCCCAAGATCGACATGAATTTCGATGTGAAGACAATCCTGAACCGCCCGACAATCGACGCCAGCTTCGACCTGAGTGCGCTGTCGAATTTCTCGGCGGACATGGAAGCGCCGGATCTGACGATGGAGGCGATGGAGTTCTCGTCCAACGACCTGACCAACCTGGTATCCAACGCGCAACTGCCGGTGATGAGCCTGATGACGAATATCGGGTTCGATGTGGGGATGGCGTCGACGGAGGAAAAGAAAGCGAGCGTGTCGGGCACGGGCAAGCGGACCTCGGGGCACACGGCGCTGGCGGTGCTCGATCTGCCGGGTAACGAAGAGGGCAGTACGTGGACCAAGGGTGAACTCGAATCGATTGCGGACTTCGTGTCGCGCAATACCAGCCTCAAAGTCCGCCTGGGCGCACGCGCCATCTCTTTTCTGAGTCCGTACAACAGCTACGACGCGTGGCTGGGTGAGTCCAAGAAGCGTGCGCTGTCGGAGTACAAGGAATTGCCGATGCTCGAGTCGGAGATGTACGCACTCGAGATCATGGCCAACGCGATGCCGTATATCAACGACGGCGACTACGAGCAGGCGAAGATCCGCATGAAACGCATGCTGACCGACTACCTGCGGATCAAGTTCGACGCGCGGTTCCCGATTGAGAAGACGGCGTGGGCTGACACGGTTGAGAAGTCGATGCCGTTGAAGGCGTTCGAGAAGGACTACCTGAAGAAGGCGGAGAAGGGGTTCCACCAGTTCTATGCCAGGAAGGCGCCAAGCGGCAAGGAGCTGCGTGACGTGTACCTCATGCTGCGCATGTTCGAGATGATCCAGTTGCCCGTGCTCTTCTGCGAGCCGCGTGGTGTGCTCGACACGCCCCTGCCCGAGAACATGCAGATGCTGCGCACCTACGTGCGCAACGGCGGGTTCATCTACTTCTGCAACACGTCTGATTTCAAGAAAGCCCGCGCGATTGTGGGCCTGATTACCGCGTTGACACAGGAGCGGCTCAGTGACCCCGTGGGCGACAAGACCCTTGCGAAGCTTGCCGCGGAGGACCAGGAGGTCTCGGGCTACTCGTTCCGCGATCCCGAACCCACTATCGGCCACCCCCGCATTTTCTTCCCGATGATCCTCCCCCGCCAGACCAATGTCTCGTTCTCCGTGTACAACAAGTTCGGCAACGTCGTGTTCGCCGATACGCTGAAGAATATCGGGCCGGGAGCGTTCCTGCAGAAACACCGTCACTACCGCTGGTACTGTGTCGATAACCAGGGCAACGATGTCGAGAGCGGCTACTATGTGTACCAGATGAAGGCGGACCTGTTTGTCAAAACCGGCGCCATACGCGTGAGCCTGCTGCGCAAGCTCCCCAACGGCAAGCACGGCATCTTCTCGTCGTACTTCAATATCAGCGAAGTGCCGTCAACGAAAACGGCGCGTTCCGAGGATCTCTCCTACGGCGAACCGGGCGTGTTCGGCGTGGCGCTGCGCGGTCGCCTGGCCATCTGTTTCACCGAGGGCTACACTGAGAAAGAACCGATTGGCGGTGATGACCCTGCGGCGCAGGAGGCGGCGCTGAAGTGGATGACGAACGTGGTGATCCACGCGCTGAGTGAACGACAGCTTGCCCGCTGAACTCCCCACGGAGGCGGTGCTGTTCCCTGTGCATACTGCGGACGGAGTACTGCACTTCTGCCGTCCCGCCGACCCCGAAGCGATACTCAACCGGCTGAGCGGCCGCGATTTCGACCGCGACGAACAGCTTCCCTACTGGGCTGAGCACTGGCCGGCCGCCGATGTTGCCGCGGAGTACCTCTCGAGCCAGTCACTCGAGCCCGCGACGAGTGCCTGCGAGGTCGGCTGCGGACTGGGCGTGGTAACCACGATCCTCGCGCGCCGCTGCGCGCTGGTTGCCGGCATGGACATCTCGCTCGAAGGCTGCCGGTATGCCGCGCTCAATCTGCGCACCCACGACTGCGCACCGCTCGTGGTCTGCGGCGACTGGCGGGCGTCACCGTTCCGCGCCTGCTTCGACCTGGTGGTAGGGGTCGACCTGCTCTACGAGGAGCGCTGGGTGGAGAGTGTGGCCCAGTTCCTGTGGAACACGGTTGCGCCGGGGGGCATGGCGATCGTGGCCGACCCGTGCCGGGCGCACTGGGAAGCGTTTCGTGAGCGCTGCCGCGAACTGGGGTTCACCTGCGCGCTCGCGGCACGGCGCGTGGTGAATCAGGGCCGCACCTGCGTGGAAGTGCTCCGCATGATTCGCTGAACCAGCTCGCGCATGTCCTCCGGCAGGAGGGCCTCAATGCGCAGCGCCGCACCGGTGTGCGGGTGAGTCACGAGAACCGAACAACAGTGCAGCGCCTGCCGGCCGAACAGTGTCTCTC
>CAZJJT010000529.1:0-3598 GCA_964546395.1 uncultured Fibrobacterota bacterium | reverse complement strand
CGGACCGAGGATTTCCATGGTCTGCAGCGCCGGCTTGTCCTTCCACCAGTTGTTACCCCACCAGTTGAGCGGCACCTCTTCCATCACAAGAAGACCCACCTCGTCGCACATCGAAAGAAACTCGCTGCTCTGGGGGTAGTGGACACGGATGCAGTTCACCCCGGTCCGCTTGAGCAGGCCCAGGTCGCGCCGCACCAGCCTGGCCGGCGGCGTGGGGCCGAGCCGGCCGTATTCGTCGTAGCGGTTCACGCCCTTGATCCTCAGAGGGGCACCGTTGAGCAGCACCTTGTGTCCGGCAACAGCTATCCTGCGCATGCCAACGCGGGCGCGTACCTCGTCCACCGCCGCTCGGCCGCGGCGCAGAGTCGCGGTGCATCCGTACAAGACCGGCGACTCAGGCGACCAGGCCTTCGCTCCCGGCAACGTGAGCGACAGGGGAACCGACACCGTCCCGTTGGCCGGACAGGCGACCGCGACTTCCCGCACGACCCGCTGGTCACCCACTGCCACCGAAAGCCGCAGGGCTCCGGCAAAGGGCGATGCTCCGCTGTTGCCGACCTCGACCGTGGCGTTCAGAAGTCCACCATCCCGCTCAGGCACGGCGGTGAGGGAGCAGTCGGCAATATGGGCCGCCGGTACGGCGACCAGCCTGACCGGTCCCAGGATCCCGCCGTACTGGACCCACTCGACAACCGGCGCCGCGGGGAGCCACTCGATGCGGGGACGGTTGTCTGCGCGCACCACGATGCTCAGGGGCGCCCGGCCGCGCAGACACGGAGTCACGTCAAAGCCGAAAGGCAGGTACCCGTTGGCATGTTCGCCCATGCGTTCGCCGTTCACCCAGACCGTGGCGTGGTACATGACCCGGGCAAAGCGGAGCTGGACGCGGCCGCCCGGCGGACACGGCGGAGGCGTCACCGTGGCCGTGAACCATCCCACACCCTCATAGCCCCAGAGGGCATCGTCATAGCAGTCCCATGCGCCGGGCACGGCCGCCGTCCCCCACTTCCTCCGATTGTGCTTCCGGCCGAACCACTCATCCTGCAGACCAACATCGCCAACGTCAATCTGGAACCCCCAAGGCCCCTCGAGCGTCACGCTCTGCCGTTTCATGCCGTTGTCTCCCGCGTGCTGCCGTCCTGGCGGGTGAAGATCCGGTCGCCAGTCGAAAGGGCTCCGTGATCATTTCTTGCCTTTGTCAAGTATCTCCTGCATGTTTGCGCCCAGGATGGGGGCCAGCCGGCTGTCCGGCAGGGGTGTGGAAAGAAGGCGCCCCAGCTCCCACGGCAAATCGTGCCCGAACGTGTCGGAGCCGAAGAGCACGCGGTGGGCGCCCACGCGCGCTATCGTGTCGTCCCAGGGGATGCTCGAGGTAAAGCTTCCGCAGAACTCCAGCATCACATTGGAACTGGCCAGGACCAGGTCGACCGCCTCACGGCGGCCCGCATCGCCCCCGCCGGAGTGACCGAGCAGAAACAGGGCTCGCGGGTATTTCTTCACGATGTCGGCCAGCATGCGCGGCGAGCTGGTCGACCCATTCCAGGTATGGAGCAGAATGGGAAGGGCATGCCGGTCGGCATATTCCCACACATACTCGTACCGCGGGTCGCCCAGCGGGACCTGCCAGCAGTCCGGGTGCAGTTTGAAACCGACGAAGAATGTGCCTGCGAAGAACTCGTCCAACAGCGGCGCCAGGGCGTCGCGGTAGTGCGGGTTGCAGGACAGATAGCCGCTGAAGCGGTCCGGGTGCTGCGACAGGTCCTCGGCAAGAGCACGGTTGCCCGCCACCGGGTCGCACATCAGGGCGGCCGTGGACGATACCACCATGTGGCGCACTCCGGACGTGTCCATGTGGTCGATCAGTTTCCCGTTTATGAACCTCATGTCGTCGGCCAGATACCAGCCGGGCATGCCTGAGCCCGAATGACCGTGTGCATCAATCACCGGCACGTCTTTCACCGGTTGCCCCCTGCGGAACGATGCCCAGATGGGTTTCTCGGCCAGCACGGGCGGCGGGGCTGCGGCCAAGGGTTGTGTCAACCGGTCCATGCCCAATAGCCGTTCGAGATTCCCGTGAGCGATGAGTTCCCGGTCGTGTTCACCGATACCAGCATGGGCCAAAGCGGCAACAGCGGCGCCGTAGTGGGACTTTGGCCCGATACCGAACACTACCCGCTCCGCACCGAAGTGTTTCACCAGAAGCGGAATGGAATCCCGCACATGGAGCCAGGAGGTATCGACAAGAATGTTCGGGCTCTTCCGCATGGAATCGAGCAACAGGCTGTACTGAGTCCACATCACGTTGGTGCAGATCACGGACACTTCCTGGAATTCTCTTGCCAGCTTGACAATGGCGTCGGCTTCGGTCTGAGCGGCGACGGAATCCTGGAAGCTGAAGAGTACCACGGGCCGGTACTGCGCCAGCGGCGCGATCAATGACTGCACATGGGGCAGGTACGTGAAGACCCGCAGGGCTCTGACGCGTCCGGAGCGCAGGTGCTCCGCATAGAAATCCACGGCCCCGTCCCTGTAGTAGTCCGTCGCCTCCACGGCAAACGCCGGGACCAGGCGCCGGGCGGCCCGCGGCTCGCTCTGGATCTCCCGCAGCAACTCCCGGTTGCCGAAGAACGGCCCGTCCGAATCCCTGGCCGCCGCATGATAGGTGAGGGCGCGGTCGATGCCCAGGTAGTCCATGTGGGCCAGAAGGTCCGCCGCACGCGGAAAATCGGGGGCCAGGCGGGCGCCGCACCCGAACCTGGCATTCACGTCAAAGAGCGTTGGCATAGGTCTCATGTGGCTGCCCGATACCTTTCCGGACCAACGCCACTTGCCTGTCGGTTTCCGCGACCGCGGCGTCGGGTCTTACGGGAAGATGAAAACACCGCTGGAGAATGTCAAGGGTCCGCGGGCACATGTCCTTGCTGTACCGCACCGGGCTCTCCCAGTCTCCCACCTTCCACGGGAAACCGGTGCCGGAAGCAGAGCGCTTCTCGATGATGTAGTCCCAGTGGTAGTAGATGTGCCAGTTGGTCTTCTGAGTGTTGAGTACGCTGTCGATGCCGGTGTGCCGGGTGAAAGCATCAGCGGTCCCGCGGTCGGGCGCAATCAGCGTAATCATCCAGCCGACGTCGCCCGCCGGGTCGTGCGACGGGATCACGCGGAATGGGCCCAGGTCCCCGAGTTCTGTGACCATGCGCTTCTTCATGCTCCGCAGATCGCGGATGAGTTTGTTCAGGCGGTCGGCCTGGGCGCACCCGATGGCGCCGGCCAACTCGCTCATCCGGTAGTTCACCCCGGGGAATGACGGGATGCCCTCCTCGATACCGCGGAAACAGTGGGCATCATCGTGGTAGATGGCGGCCCGCTCGTACAGCGTCTGGTCATCTGTCAACACACATCCGCCTTCGCCCGAGGTGATGATCTTGTGCCACTGCAGGCTGAAGCAGCCCATGTGACCGATTGTGCCCAGCGCCCGTCCGTGGTAGTGCCCGCCCACGGCTTGCGCCGAGTCCTCGAGCACCCGCAGGCTGTGTTTGCGGGCCAGAGCCATGATAGCATCCATGTCGCTGGGATACCCGCACATGTGGACGGGCATAAT
>CAZJJT010000528.1:0-3613 GCA_964546395.1 uncultured Fibrobacterota bacterium | reverse complement strand
CGGCAGTCCGGAGGTTCGCCTGTACCCCACGTTCAGACGCGTGTTTGCCGCGGCCGCTCAGGAGTGCAAGTGCGCCGTGCTGCCTATCGAGAACATGGTGGAGGGCTATGTGCAGCCGGTGCTGGACCTGCTTCTGCACAGCGAATTGAGCATTGTGGATGAGCTGATCCTGCCGATCCAGTTCGCGTTCGTGGCCAACTGCGCGACGCCGGCGGAAGTAAGGAAGGTGTACGCGCAGTTCGTGACCCAGGGGCAGTGTTCCGAGTATCTGGAGACGCTGTCGCACGCACAGATCGTGACCACCGAGACGAACGGGACCTCACTCGCGCAGGTGCGCGACGGCGGCGCCGGTGATGCCGGCCTGGTGCCGTCGTTTGCCGTGGAGAAGGGCGCGTTCCCACTGGTGGTGGAGAATGTGAATGACTACCAGAACAACCAGACCCGGTTCATCGTAGTGGCGAAGGAGGAAGCGGTGCCGCAGCCGGGACGGGAGTACAAGACCTCGCTGGTCATCATGGAAGGGATGGACCGGCCGGGGATGCTGGCGGATATCCTGCACGCGTTCTCGAGCAGGAGCATCAACCTGGTGTCGATCATGTCCCGGCCGACCAAGGAGACGCTCGGTCGCTACCACTTCTTCATCGATATCATGGGTCACGGCGGGATGCCGCAGGTGGAGGATGCTCTGGCCGAGGTGCAGCGGCACAACTTCGTACGCTCGCTGGGTTCGTACCCACGGGCGAAGGGGTAGCGGAAAGACCGGATATGAGCAGACCGATCGGTATCACCAACCCGTTTCTGCCCCAGGGCACGAAGCCCCGTGTACATGTCGCTTCGGGGGCCGACGCCTACGCGAACGCACGTGAGGCGTTGCGTGGCGTGGACCTCTCTGCTGTCGCGGGGGCGCGCGTGTTGCTCAAGCCCAACGCAGGACGGGTGGCGGCGCCTGGTTCCGGCGTGTGTACCGACCCGCGCGTAGTGGCCGCGGCCATCGACACGTTTGTGGAAGCCGGGGCGGAGGTGGCGGTGGGGGAGAGCCCGATCACGGGGGTACAAGCGCTCGAGGCGCTCGAGGCAACCGGCATCGCGGCCGTGGCCCGGGAGCGCCGGGTGAGCCTGATCGATCTCGACGCGCGGCCGGCCGTGAACGTGCCGATTCCCGAGGGCGTGGCGATACACCAGTTGAAGGTGTGCACGGACGTGTTCGACTACGACCTGGTGGTGTCGATCCCGGTGATGAAGATTCACATGCACACGGGTGTGACGCTCGCAGTCAAGAACATGAAGGGGTGTCTGTGGCGTCGCAGCAAAGTCGACCTGCACATGCTGCCGCCGATAGAGGGGCACGGCGACAAGCCGCTCAACATCGCGATTGCCGACATGGCCACGGTGCTCAGGCCGCACCTGTCGCTTGTGGACGGGACAATCGGGATGGAGGGGCTCGGGCCGAGCGCCGGTGTTCCCAAGGCGCTTGGCGCGGTTGTCGCAGGCGCCGATCCGCTTGCCACGGATGCGGTCGCGTGTGAACTCATGGGTGTGCGGGCACACGACGTGCCGCACCTGCGGATTGCCGCGGAGCGTGGCTGCGGCACGATCGACCTGGCGCGCATCGACGTGCAGCCCGACGACTGGCACAACTGTGCGAGCCCGTTCGAGCCACCTCCCGAGAACCTGTCGATACAGTTCCCGAACGTGGAGATCCACGACCGGAATTCGTGCAGTGGGTGCCAGTCGACTGTGCTGATGTTTCTCAAGCGGCACAGCAAGGAGCTGTTCGACTACCTCGGCGATGATGCCCCCGTGCACATCGCAATCGGCAAGGGGCACGAAAGTGTCCCCGAACGCACGCTCTGCATCGGCAACTGCACGGTGAAGCACAAGGGGCGCGGCATCTTCGTGCCCGGCTGCCCGCCGGTGGCAAGCTCTATTGTGCGGGCGATCGAGGAGTGGTACGCGCGGGGCCGGTAGTGGACCGCTCGACCACCATCCCCCCGATTTCACACGAACTCCCACCACGCACCAGCGGTCCGTACGATGGGCTGAGCACGTGCGCGACCGCGTTGTGCGCCAGTGTGGGCGTGTCGAACCGGTACGTTGAGAGTGCGCGGGCACGCGAGTCGGGAAGGTCGTCGAAGCCGATCAGCGAAATGTCGCGGGGTACCCGCAGGCCCTGTCGCAGGATGAAGCTCAGCGCGAACAGCGCGATGTAGTCGATGCTGCATACCCAGGCGCTCAGGCGGCGGTCGGACAGCGCGTCGCCGAACAGCGGCACGCAGTAGTTCAGGATCTCCCTGTCACGGTACAGCTCGCGACATGCCTGCCGCAGACTGTCTACGTGCGAATGCAGAATCGCAGGCATGTCCCGCAGCAGCGACGGCACCGGGATCCCCGCTTCGGGGTCGCTGCGCTGCACCACCTGCTGAAGGTAGTCATCGTTGTGATGGTACTCTTCGCGTACGAATGGTACCACCCCCGATGGCAGGCCCGCCGAGGCGAACGAACGCTGCAGACCGCGCAGCCGGTTGTGTGACCACGGGCTTCGGTGATAGGGCGAGATGTAGGCGACGTGTCGATGGCCGAGGCGGAGGAGATACTCCGCCACATCCCGCCCCGGCTTCTCGGTGTACGCGATGTGGAACATGCGCAGCATTCGCCCGACAAGTGTCGGAGGCAGGCTGCCGCCCGTGTTGACCAGCGATACCGGCTTGCCAAGCGAAAGGATATGCTGGCACAAGCGGCCGATGTCGCCGATGCGGCTGTAGAACACAAGGTAGCCGAGCACCCAGTCCTGATCGGTGAGAGCAGCCGTGGGGCCGTCCGGCGTGTGGAATACGCCCGGTCCGCGACTGTCGTCGTAGGGTATGGTACTCAGCCGGAAGTCGGCAACGAAGCTCTCCCGTTCGAGCCAGTAGAGGAAGTCGGCAAAGGACGGATCATCGGTGGCGACTACACCCGCCTCGGAACCGCCCAGGATCAGCACGACAGTGGCACGCGGTGCGGTGCGACCGGCACGGCTGGCACGCTGCCGGCCGGTGGTCAGGTGGGGAAGGCGGTAGGTCCCCGAGTACGTGCTCAGAACCCCCTCACGCACCAGTGCCGACAGTGCCCTGCTGAGCGTAAGGTAGGAAACCCCGTAGCGGTCCTCCAGCTCCTTCAGAGGCGGCAACGACCGGCCCGGCTGGTATGAGCCCAGCACGATGTCACGTTCGAGTTCAACCTTCAGCTCCTCCCACTTTCGCCTCGGGTGCGCGCGGGGAGCGACATGTTTCTTGGGCATCGTACCCACCGTGATGCCCTGGCCGGCCACCACCGTGCACAGGTCCTCGTCACGGAGCAGGTGCACCGCCCGCATCATAGTCACATGCGACACGCCTGCAGCAGAAGCAAGCGAGGGGAGCCCGGGAAGGCGAGTGCCGGCCGGGTGCTCGGCGAGACACCCCCGCAGGAAGGCCAGTGCACTGCGCAGTGCAGGCTTCCGCTGCAGACCGTCTGCCATCCGCACTCCCCATCGAATTTAGTGATATTAGTTGTTGTTGTACCGAATATAGTCAACCGCACGACACCGCTCCTTGACACCATGGTACAATGAGACAGGGATCAGTCTGCCGTGAAC
>CAZJJT010000527.1:0-3633 GCA_964546395.1 uncultured Fibrobacterota bacterium | reverse complement strand
ATCAGCACGGCCTCGGCCTCAACCGCTTTCAGCGCCTCCGCAATGCTCCCGTACACCATCGACTGCGGCACACCAAGGCCCTCGGCGGCCGAAGCGCGGACAGCGGGCACCTTCTCCACCAAACCCACCGCCGCGATACGCTTGTCGGCGCATACCACGTCCCTGTACCAGTTCTGCCCCCATCCCCCCAACCCCGCCTGGATCAGTCTCAACGCCATGGTCTCCCCCGTTGCCTGGATGCGCGCCCCTATGCGCGGACTCTCACGCGTGAACCTGTTTCGGCACTCTCGATGGCCGCGTGCACCATCGCGAGGCTCCTAATATTGTCGGTGCACACGGTCTGCGGCACGCCGCCGCCGCGCACACAGTGCACGAACTCACGTATCAGCGCCTCATGGCCCTGCGCCCGCATCGGTTTCACTGCCGGCGCCGCCACTGCTTCGTCCCGCCAGACCAGCCCCTTGCCCGACACCGCCTTGCGCGACACGAACCCCTCACCACCGTCCCACGTGACTGTCCCCTTGCCGCACACCGCACGCCACGAGCCCTCCCACGACGTGTGCATGCCCTCCGAGCACCAACTTCCCCGGTAGTTCGCCACCACACCACGGCTCATCTCGAACACCGCCGAAGCGGAGGCGCCGTGACGGTACCAGGAGCCCTCCGGGTTCCAGTCGGCGGCAATCACGCTGCGCGGCTCGACCCCTGAGATAAACCGGATGGCGTCAATCGTGTGGATGGCCATATCGAGCAGCAGCACGTGCTTCATCTGCGCCCGGAACCCGCCGAAGTGCGCACCGACGTAGAAATCGACGTCGAGCGTGGTGAGCGGCCCCAGCTTGCCACCGGCGATGAACCTGCGGTACGCTTCGATCGTCGGCAGATACCTGCGGTTCTGTATGACTGCGTACAGTTTCCCCGCCCGCTTCGACGCCGCCACCATCCGCCGGGCATTCTCCATGGTGTCGGCCATCGGCTTCTCGCCCAGCACGTGGCATCCGTGCTTCATGGACTCCAGCACCACACCACAGTGGGCCTCAGGGACGGTCACGTCGAACACCGCGTCCGGCTTCGTTGCCTTCAGCATCGCCCGCAGGTCTGTGCCCGTCTCGGCCCTGCTCAGGCCGAACTCATCCCGTCGCCGCTCCGCGCTCTCCCGTCTGATATCGACCAGACCGACCACCGCCACCCCCGGCACGTTCCTCATGGCCCCCAGCCACGCCCCGGCCATCCCGCCACACCCCACCATCACCACCCGTACCTGTCGAGCCATCAGGAATACTCCGTTGGTTTCTGCGGACACCGCGCAGTCGATTCCCGTACCACGAAGCCGGTATCCAGCCACTGCTGCACCGACGCCGTCGTCTTCTTCTCTATGATGTCAACCAGCAGATGAGCTGCGGCAGTCCCCGCCAGTGTCACCGGGTTATCGACGGTCGTCAGTCTCGGCGAGACATCCCGTGCCGGATCGAAGTTGTCGTAGCCGACCACACTCAACTCGGCAGGGACAGCGATGCGATGGTCACGGCAGTAGTCGAGGATCCCCAGTGCCTGGCGATCCGCGGCAACCATGAGCGCCGTGGGACGTTGCTCGCCGGTGAGCAGCCGGCCCGCACCCACGTAGCCGCTCCGCCGCGAGAAATCGCCCGGTACGACACAAGCCTGCATGCCGAACTCACGCGCGAGTGCGTTGAACACCTCGAGACGATCCACAGCATTGCGGAACTTCATGTCGCCGGTGACATATCCCACACGGCTGTGCCCGAGGTCGCGCAGATGATCGAATGCCTGACGCATGCCCGGCTCGGGCCTGCCATCCACACTGCACACACCTTCCATGTAGTTGTTGATCAGTACCAGCGGCACACCGGCTTCATGCAGTTCGCGGATGCGCACGTCGTCACGCGGTGTCACCGACAGCAGCAAGCCGTCCACTTCGTGCGCCCACACCATCCTGCCGATGTCATCCGTCTTGTCATGCGTGCGATCGAGCACCACGGTCACGTGATATCCGCGCTCATCAGCCCCCAGCACCGCACCGTCAAGCAGCGCAGGGAAATACGCACGGGAGAACGGCGCGAACGAACGGTACGAGCGCACGATGAACCCGATATGCATGGTACGGCGCGAGGCGAAGCGAGCTGCCTGACGGGAGGGCACATAGCCGAGGTCGGCCACCGCTTTGCGTACCCGCTGCTTGACTTCGGCGGATATCAGAGGCGAATCCTGGAGCGCGCGGGACACCGTGGACTCCGCCACGCCGGCTGCCTGCGCCACGTCCCGCCGCTTTGCACCCGTGTGCACTGCAGTATGCTCAGAAGCCACCAACACCTCACAATGATACCACGTTCGCCATGCACGCGAGTGCATAATATACCACAGACACCCGGTGCGCGCAACGGGAATACACAATGTGTCCGATCTCGTGTGCCCGTGACCGCGATCACGTACAAATCCCTGAAATACCTTACCTTGTGATGTATATTTACTTGACAACCATCACTCACACGAAAGCCATCCCCCATGGCATCGCGTCTCTACTATCACTTGGTCAACACGTACGAACCACAGCGGAAACGCGCGCCGCTGAACGGTCGCCCTCCCACTCCCGTACAGGTCGATGACCAGAACGACACCGACAACATCGAGCGGTTCTGCACTGTCTTCGTGACCGTGAAAGAGCGTGACGAACTGCTGGTGGAACTCGAGGGCAAGATCCCCGTCACCGAGCGGATGCGTCAGTACGCCGATGAGCGCAACGGGCAGACCGACCCGTCGCGTGCCAGGGTGGCCCTCACGCTTCCGGCCGCCCGTGTCTCAGAGCTGTCGGGGCTTGCCGAGATGGTGCGTGAGACCGGCAGGAACGGGTTTGCGGCTGTCAACCCCGACTGGCCGAAGCTTTCGGAGCGGACAGCGAACGCTCTGGGAAAGTTGATCGGGACGGTGCAGAACTACGCCGACACCGAGGAATCCAGAAGCGGGAAGTGAGGAGCGGGGAGCCAGGCGCCCTCGCTGTTCTCACTTCCGGCATCGTACCGTACTATCAGTAGCCGAACTCCTTCTCGACCTCCGCAATCGACTCTTCGATCATGTCCATGCCCATGGATGCGTAGTGCTCATCCATGATCAGCGGCGGAGACATGCGCAGGATATGTCCGGCCGGTATCCAGGCAAGCCCTTTGCGGAACGCTTTCTGGTACACCAGTTTCCCGGCGTCGGCAAACGGCTCCTTCGTCCCCTTGTCCTTCACCAGTTCGAGCCCGAGCAGAAACCCTTTCCCCTTGACATCCCCCACTATCGGGTGCGCCGCTTTCATCTTCTCCATGCGCGCGCGGAACCACGCGCCCACACTGCGAACGTTCTCGAGTATCCCCTCGTCCTCGATCACCTCGATTGAGGCCAGCGCCGCCGCACACGCCATCGGGTTGCCGCCGTAGCTCGAACTCGCCGAGATCTTCTCGAGCGCTTCGCCGAGCTCCTCCCTGACAACCATCGCGGTCACCGGGAACCCGTTGCCGAACGACTTGCCGAACGTGATAATATCGGGGACCGTGTTCCAGTGGTTCAGGCAGACCCACTCGCCGGTCCGCCCCATGCCGGCCAGGACCTCGTCGGAGAACAGCAGTATCCCGT
>CAZJJT010000526.1:0-3637 GCA_964546395.1 uncultured Fibrobacterota bacterium | reverse complement strand
TGTTGTTCTGGACCTCAGTGGTGAACATCGAGCCCAACCCCTGGCCGTAGTAGATCGTATTCTGTGCGTTCACCGTCACCGACGGTGTGCCCGCCTCGAGCGCCCGGCGCATGTAGTTGTACACGCCGCCCAGGTTGCCCATGTAGCTGTTGCCGACAAAGTACAGGCGCTCGCCACCCGACACCATCGGGACCTCCAGCGCCAGTGCACACACGCACAGCGCCATCACTGCTCCACACATGCGGCCCATCGCTCTCATCGTCTGCCTCCGTATGTACGCGTGCTCCGGCCGACCCGGCCTCTGCCCCTATCGTATGCAGTCGTGGGGTGATTACCACCCATGCGCGGCAGGTTTAGTTGGTATATTTTGTAATATTATATGATTGCACTGGACCGGGCATGCAAATCACTCCGCGCGGCGGTCGCCGATGCGCGCGGCCGGGGGACGCTCAGGCTTCCCACGACAACCGAATTGGCCCGGCAGGCATCGGTTGCGGTGCCCACCATGCACCGTGCCGTCGGCCTCCTTCGGCGCGAGGGCCTAGTCACCGCATCGCCCCGCCGAGGCATCTTCGCCACCTCTGGTGTCTCCGGGCAGCTGCCGAACCGGGCTGCACCAGCCGAGTCCCAGACGGTGTACCCCAAGTGGCGACGCGTACGCCAGCGACTCGTGCGTGACATCTGGAACGAGGGCTTCTCGCTTCACGCCATGCCGCAGATCAAGCAGCTGCGTCTTCGGTACGGCGCCTCCTACGAAACGGTCCGCAAAGCGCTCGATTCGTGCATCGCCGACGGGTACCTGGCGGGTGACAGCGGGCATCCCGAACTGCTGAGCAAGCCGCAGTCGTACGCGGGGTCGTGTCTCGTGCTCATCGCGCGCGGCACCAACCTTGGTGAACTCGATTTCCCGACCCCGCGCACGAGAACGCACCTGCACATGCTTACCCACCAGTGCACCGCCCGTGATATCGAACTGCTTCCCGTCCACTGCAGGTTCAGCGGGACCGACTGGGTCGGGTACGAAACGCTTCGCGGCATTGAGAACCGGCACACGGTCATCGGCTACGTGCTGTGGACCGCGGCGCTTGACGAGGGGGTGGCTGAGTGCGTGCTCGGCGTTCTCCGTGACAGCTCGCGCCCGGTTGTGATTGTCGACGAGCAGGGGCTGACTGACCGCATTGCCCACCTTCTGCCGCGCCACCGGACCCGCACGGTTGTCGTTGGTTCGGGTCCGACACCGGCCGAGGAGATGGGGCGTTTCTTGCTGCGCCTGGGACACCGTCATATGGTGCATGTCACCTACGACATGCCTTCCCCGGTGTACGGAGAGCGGGAGCAGGGGCTGCTTCGTGTGTGTTCGGAACCGGGTGCGGCGGCCACAGTGACAACACTGCGCACCGGCGAGACGATCTCCATGAATCTTGCGGTCAGGGAACGTGACCGTTTCCGCACCATGCTGTCGGAGTTCCTGTCGGTTGCCGGTGTGTCGGCGGGGGGTTTCGAGTCACGGCAGCGGGTTGCGGCGGAGCTTTACACGCGGCTGCATTTCTCGCTGGCGCGTCAGCGGTTCCGCGAGGAACTCTACCCGCGTCTCGACACACTCCTCGACCGTACCGCGGCGACCGCTGTTGTCGGGTACAACGACCAGATAGCAATCGATATCCTCGACCACTTCGACCAGCGCGGGATCCGTGTCCCGCGCGATATCAGCGTCGTGGGCTTCGACGACACCCCTGAAGCGTTTTCGCACCAGCTGACCACCTACAGTTTCAACGCCGCCGGCGTCATCGGTGCGGTCATGCGCTGTGTGCTGGACCCGCCCGGGCCGCGCCAGGATCCCCGCGTACAGATAGACGGCCGGGTTGTGCCCCGTCTCAGTGCCGGGGCGGCGGAGCCGCCCACCGCCGTGTCCCGCCTCGAACAGTGACACTTCGGCGCTCCTCCCGTGTTGCACCTGTGAAGCCTGCGATCGGGTCACGCGGTCGCAAGGTCACACCACCGAGTGTCGCACCGGAAGAGAGGGGGCAACGCCATGCACACAGCACTGCTTGCCGTCGGGTTCCTCGTCGCAGCTGCTGCAGTTGATACCACTGTCACTGCAGCGAGTGAAAGGCTCGAAGCGGAGATGCTGGAAGATATCGAAGAGCTGAAGGAGGAGCACAGGGAGTGCGCCGAAGAACTCGAGGAGGAGATTCACGAAGCGGTCGAGGAGGCCCTCGAGGAAGTGCGTGAAGCGGCGGAGGAGGCGCGTGAAGAAACGGGCCCGCGCGGCGGCGCGTTCACGGTGCAGTGGCACTATCTTGACAAGCGGCTCTGCACCACCCTGCAGGAGTTCTCGGGTGGTGACTGGGGCAGGTCGCCGGACAGCCGCGACCGCTCGGCTCTGATGATAGGCGGGGTGAACTATCGTATCCTGCCGGCCGATATCCGCCTCGGGTCCGGTCTCTGGATCGGCTACAAGGGGCTGCGAAGCGGGTCGTACTACACGCAGACGATCGACTCGGCCACGGGCGACACCAGCGTCTCCAAACGGGTCACGACACTGCAGGTGATACCCGTGTGCATCGGAGGAGTGTTTGAGAAGGTGTTCACGGTCGGTCAAGTGAGTTTCATGGGCGGGCTCATGTGCGGCGGGGGAACGCTCGTGGCGGTGAGGAATGTCAAGCCGGCCGACGAGGTGTTCGCGGGCGGCGGCGGTGACGTTCCGGACGAGGATTGGGACGGGCACTCGGAGGCAGCCGTGGCGGTCGCCCTGCAGATAGTGGGCGACCTGCATGCCGGCGTATGGATACGCGCGGCCGAGACACTGCGCATCGGTATCGACGGGCAGGTCATCGCGTCATACGCGCCCGGCGGGTTCGTGACTGGCTCCGCCGTCAGCGATTTCTATACGATTTCGCCGGGAGTGCGGCTGCGGATCCAGTGGGAGCGGTGACGGCGAGGCCGTGTGTGCATCGCCGCGAGCTTGACTCGGACGCCGCACAATGCGATATTGCCGCCTGTGTGCCGGCTGTCAGTCAGCAGACAGGCATACGGGGGAGCGTCATGGCTCAGAATATCGCTGTCGACCAGGGCCGGTGTACGGGCTGCGGGACATGTGTGGCAGAGTGCCCGTCTGGTGCTATCGAGGTGCGCGACCAGCGTTGCACGGTGGTACGCCCCACATTGTGTGTATCGTGCGGTCACTGTGCAGCGGTCTGTCCCGAGGGCGCCATCAGTTCCGACCCCGAGTGCACCGGTACCACATTCGCGCTTGGAGAACCCGCAGTCGCGGAGAACCCGGTGGCGGACCTGCTCAGGCACAAACGGTCGGTGCGCCATTTTGCGCGCGAACCACTGCCGCGGGAACTGATTGATCACATCGTTGCGTTGGGCGAGTGTGCCCCCAGTTCGCACAATTTCAGGAACCGCCGCTACCATGTCGTCTCGGACCCGGTCCGGTTGGCGGCAATCGAGAGGGCGGTTGCGAGGACATACCGAGGGCTTCTGAAGTTGCTCAACCCTGTCACTCTCGCATTCATCCGGCTGTTCGACAGGCATGCTCACCAGGAGTTGAGCATCCTGGTCCGGGCCTTCAGACACATGGTCGCGCAGGTGGATGCGGGTCAATCGCACGTGTTCAGATCTGCTGCTTTCG
>CAZJJT010000525.1:0-3640 GCA_964546395.1 uncultured Fibrobacterota bacterium | reverse complement strand
AAGCTAATGACTGGCGAAAAACACGTGAACGAGCGGGAAGCAATTCACTATCACTCATCGCGGTGGGCGGCGACGAGGACCATCTGAACCGCGCACTGGCAGGTCGAAGCACGAGGTCTGTCCACGGGTTCCGGACATCACGCTACGGGAACGAAGCCGGCGCCATGGTCGCCGAGTACCTGATCGACCGCGGACACTCGAACGTGCTGGCGGTGTTTCCCTCCGAAGAACCTGCACCGACGCTGGTGCTGCGCCTGGCGGGCCTGCAGTCGCTGCTGTGCCCGCCTCGTGGTGAAGTGAACGTGGTGTCCTACCAGACTACCCGTACCGTGCGGATGGGGAAGAACACCGAACTCGAGTTCTACCAGGCGTACGCCGGAGTACTGGCACACCTGAGATCCAGAAGGTTCCGCAACACGAGCAGGAGGCGCATTGCACGGCTTCTCGACCAGCTCTCTGCCGAGATCGGTCCACGGTTCCGCGCCGAGCTGGCTGAAGCCCGTATCGGGAGGGCACTCTATCCCGCCATCGCCTCGTTTGCTCCCACCGCCATCGTGGCATGGAACGACAGTGCAGCGAAGGCGTGCCTGAATATTCTCAATGACAGAGGGATGGTGGTGCCGCGCGACATCTCCCTGATATCGTTTGACGATACCGCCGAGGCCTCCCTGGCCAGTATCACCAGCTACAACTTCAACGAATCGCGGGTACTGCTGTCAATGCTGGACTGGGTGCTCTGGCCCGACTCAACCGGCATACAACTCATCTCGGCACCCCCGCAGGGATTCATTACGCAGCGCGGCAGCGTGAAGGCCCTCAAAGACCTGCGGTGAACCGTCAATCCGGACCGCAATCGGCCCGCGGGTCATCCCCGCCGTGCGCCCACCGGCCTTCCCGGCCGGTGATAACCCTCTGGCAAACCAGCGCGCCTGATACCATATTAGAGGTGCCGGCGGGCAGCGGAGGCGCTGCATGTGCAGGCAACCAACATTCCCTGGAGGCGGTGTATGAGTCACGAACGCGAGGTGAAGAAGGAGAACAAGAAGAAGGCGCAGAAGTCGCTTAAGGAAAAACGCGCCGAGAAGAAGGCCAAGAAGGCGGGAATCACGATCTAGGCATGGGCCTTCCCGACGTAGCACGCACCGTAGCCGAACACATGACGCGGAACAAGCGCGACTTTGCGCTCATCGGTGCGTTCGCGTTGTATGCGTACGGCTACGTGCGTGCCACACGTGACATCGACTTCGTGGTCCGACTCAGTGATCGCGCTGCTGTGTGTCGTTTGCTTGAGTCGCTCGGGTTCACCACGACCCACGTGTCCGATGCGTTCTCCAATCATGTGCACCCCGTCGGTCCGACCCAGGTGGACTTCATGTATGTCGAAGGCGCCACTGCCGACAGCATCTTTGCCGAGGCGACCACGCGCGCAGTGTTCGATGGTCAACAACTGCCCGTGGTAAGTCCCACGCACCTGCTGACCATGAAGCTCTTCTCGGCCGGCAACAATGCCCAACGGCGGCTGAAAGACCTCGCTGATGCTGCCGAGATCGTGCGCAGAACGGGAATTGAGAAACGCACTGTGCAGAAGCTGTGCACCAGGTACGGCCTGGAGAAATACCTCGATGAAATCGCAGGAACGTAGCAGCAGCCAGACACCTCTCGACCTCACGTGGGACGCCACGGCCGGGCAGCATCAACCCGCCCGACAACACCTCCCACAGAGCAGAGCGCAGGTACCCCTTGAGGAATACTTCGCATTCCTCGCCGAGGTCCGGGCGGGTGTTGGTGACACGCATGCCAACAGCACCCCGGATGTCGCCTTTGTGCTGCCGGGGGCCCGCGCGCAGTGATGTGCAAACCGGACACCACTGCCTGACCACCGCCCTGCCCCGTTCTATACTCCGGTGAGTCACTCTCTCCGCACCCGGAGCACAACCATGCCTTCCCTGCCAGACACTTCTCTTCTGCTGCTTGCCGCGCTGACCGTCGCAAGCCCTCTGTCCGCGCGTCCAAAGCCCGCGCGTGCACCGGCCACGGTATGCGCCGTGACCGTGCAGCCCGCCCGGCCACTCCTGGCACACGCCGGCGATACACTGACCGTTGCGCCGCTCGACGATATCACCATCGCCGGGGCAGCGGGACTGACCGCCGTGGTTACCGATGGCGCGGGCAGGGAATACCTCAGATGCGCAGTCGACGGCAACCTGGTGTTTCCCGCCAGTGGAGCACCGGGCACACAGACAGTCTGCCTGCTCGACACGAAAGGCCTTGCCGCCGACACACTTCGGTTCCACCTCGAAGCGCAGACACGGATTGACGATGGCGGGCCGTACCGCGAAGCCTTCGGGACATTCCTGCGCACCATGCGCGGGTGGCGCGGTGGCCGCGGCTACAGCATCATCACCTGGCACGGCAAGGAGTACGGCAACTTCGTGTACTGGATGCTCGACCACTACCACACGGCCAAGGGCATGCAGTACTTCGAGCCCTGCACCAGCGGGCTGGTGGACCTGATGCGCGATGCGCAGCGCGCGGACGGTCTCATCTGGAGCAATGCCTCACGCAACCGCAACGACGGCTACTTCGCATCGGCCCACGAACTCGACGGGTATGCGTGGCGGGACGGCGGCACCACGTTCATCCGCCAGCCGGTCGAGAACCATCCCGAGTACCTGTTTGTCGAAGCGCTCCATCTTGCGTGGCAGGGCAGCGGCGATGACCAGTGGATGAAAGATGGGCTCGACGCGGCCGTGAAAGCGCTCAACTACGGCAGGAACGACCGCGCTCGCTGGTCGGAGCGGTTCGGGCTGCTCAAGCGCGGCTACACCATCGACTCGTGGGACTTCCAGATCGACGACGCCAACAAGGTGGAGTTCGACCTCGCCTGGGCACAGCGTATCGATCCCGACCGGACGAAGTTCGGCGTGTTCTACGGCGACAACACCGGCTACTACGATGCCTGCCTGAAGCTTGCCGACATGCTCGACTATGCAGGCCGCACATCCGAAGCAGCCCTGTTGCGCAGTCGCGCCGACAGCATCTTCACGCGACTGGACAGCCTCGCCTGGAACGGCAGGTTCTACACGCACTTCATCGACGAAGACTCGACTGTTGTACGCGACATCGGCGTCGACCCTGACAGCCAGGTCTCGTTCTCCAACGCCTACTCACTCAACCGTCAAATCCCCCACGAACACTGCGCCGCCATCATCCGCACCTACGAGCAACTGAGCACGCACCTGCCGAAGGGCTCACCGGGAGAATGGTACGCCATCTACCCGCCGTTCGAAAAGGGGTTCGGCGAGAAGTGGCAGTACATGAACGGCGGCGTACACGGCCACGCCGCAGGAGAACTGGCCCGCGGCGCGTTCGAGCACGGGTTCGAGTCGTACGGTGCCGACATACTCAAGCGAGTCACAGACCTGGCTGCACGCTCACGCGGCACCGTGCGCTTTGCCTACACGGGTGCAACCGACGAGCAACCGAAGCGCCCTGCCGACTTCGAGCCGATCGACATAGCGAAGCGTGCCAACATGCGGCTTGATGACTCGGTTGGCGCCGCTGCCATCCAGTGGCTGGGTGAGCGGAAGGGCAACGACCTTGCATCGGTCCCGGTTGGCGCAGTGACCCTGGCCGACAT
>CAZJJT010000524.1:0-3646 GCA_964546395.1 uncultured Fibrobacterota bacterium | reverse complement strand
CGACCACAATCTCACCGAGACGCGACTCCGCAAGGATCGTATCGTCTTCATCCCTGATGGTGATAGTGACATCCTCAAAGGGTGTACCGACAGATACGAACTCCGACACAGCGGTGCCCGATCCCGTTCCACCAACCACCACTTCACCGTGCTCTTCCACCCCGGCGCAGACGATCTCGATACGCCTGTCGAGTGTGATGGTGGCCCCTAGTGCGTTTTCGGCCATGCCGTACCCCACGAGGAACTGCGACCGCGACATCCCCTGGCGACCCAGCAGTTCGAAGCATCTTCGCAGCACCGTGGGGGACACTCTCTCCGCACCGAACAGCATGTGGAAGCGCGACAGGTCGATCTCGTGGGTCGCCATACGTTCCAGCGCGCCCAGTGAACCGGCCATGGCCGAATTCGTCGTGAAGATCAGGTCGACACCCAGTTCGGCCATGTGACGGAACCAGCGGTCCGGCTTGCGCAGGTAGTAGGCCGGAGACGCCAGCGCGTTGTCGATGCCACAGTACAGCGGCTCGAGAAGGCCGATGAACAGCCCCATGTCGTGGTGGAACGGCAGCCACGACGCCATCATCCCTACGTCCATGCCGGCCCGTCTGAACTCGCGCCTGAGCGAACGCACCTGATCAACCACCATGCGGTGGGTAACTATCACCCCTCGCGGATTGCCGGTGCTGCCGCTGGAGTACTGAATGAGCGCTGGTGAATCAAGTTCGGGCACGGACCCGGTCACACCCTCCCCGACCTCCTCGCATTCCCTTGCGGGTCCACAGAGGCGCAGTACCGGCCCTCCCGTTACCGACTGCCATTGGCCTGCCGCGGCCTCCTCGTCTCGCGTTGCTGCGACCACAAGGGCAAGCCCGCAGTCTTTCTCCACCCGAAGAAGGTGCTCGGCGCACGCCGCCTGCGAACCGGACGGCGTCCGAAGAGGAACCGCAACCGCCCCGCACAGCCACACACCAATCAGAATGGAAGGGTACTCCACGCAGTTGCTCAGGAGCAAGCCAACACGTTGACCGGCGCGCACACCGCGACCGCTCAGTCGAGCAGCGTACCTCTCTGCCTCTGACCACATCTGGTCGGTACCCACCACCTGACCGTGCTCGAGGAAATGCCACACAGCACCGCCCTGGCGCGCATGCTCACGGACGACCGTAAGGAAGTGCACGCACCTACCCCGACTGACGCAGGAAGATGTAGTCGACGCACTCCTCGATCGTCCGGATCTGCGTAATCAACTCCTCCTGGCCAGCATGCACGCCAAATTCGTCCTCCACAAGCGCAAGCAGCTTGAGCAGGCCAAGTGAGTCGAGGATTCCTGTCCCGACAAGGTCCTCATCCCTCACGTCCGCCGGGTCGGCGTTCCTCAGGACATGGTTCTCCCTGATCAGCTGGAAGAACCGCTCCGCAACGATCTTCCTCTCTGAGGCAAGCGCAGTGCCGTTCGTCACACAGTCCTCCCTGCTGTTTCGCCATGCTGTCGTGCACACCACCCGCCACTTCACGCAACATGCACGTCGAGGAACTTCATCACCCCACCCTCTATGTCGTATACTTTGTATGCCCCGCCTTCGCACAACTCCGCCATCTCCTCACGCGAGCGGTACACCAGATACCACTCCATCCCGAACTCCGCGTAACTGCGATACCGTAACCCGTCCAGCGAGACATTGGAGATCAGCGCCATCCCCCCCGGCGCAACAAACGTCAGCAGGTGACGCAGCACGAAGCGGGCGACGTTGCGGTCGAAATAGTCGAACAGGCCGAAGGCATACACGAAGTCGTACTTGCCCCGGTACGACTCGTCGGTACCGTTGCGCAGGAACCCCTCGAGGCCGCTGTGGATCAGCTCAATTGCGATGCGCGACTCGTAGGTGATACGGTGCGAGTACAGGTTGTCCTGCGCGAATCGGAGCGCATGGATCTCCTGGTCAAGCAGCGTCAGCGAGATCCGGTCTGCCACCCGCGGGTAGTTGCGCATCAGCAGGTCGATCTCCAGTGCGGGGCCGCACGCAATGCTCAATACCTCGACCGTGGACTTCGGGCTGCCTTCAACTATGGCGCGAACCTTCTCCGCAAGGTACTCCGTACGCTTCCGCGCCACCATCGCCGCCGACACCCCGACGGTGTAGCAGTTCATGAGCCGCGCGAACAGCGTCTGCCCCGTAAATGGGTCCTGGTGTATCAGACGGATGGTTTCGTAGTCGCCCGGGTAACCCTCGGGCTTGAAATAGGCGCGATGGTTCACCGGTGAAGCCAGCAGGAGGTTCAACAGGTGCTTCTGGTAGTACGAGCGGTACACCGAGTGCTGCTCCTGCGTGAGCTCCAGCGCCTGCACGACATCGTCGATACCGGTCACCTTGCTGTCCACCCGCTCGCAGAACGGACCCGAGATCTCTTCGAGGAATGCGCGTTGGTCCTGCTCCCCCGCCCCGATACGCGGCGCTTCACAGATCCGCCGGTAGTCCTCCAGCACACACCGCAGATCGGCAACGGCAGCCTTGAACCCGGAGTCGATCTCCTCGAATGCGACGTGCCCCTGCACCACGTTCTCAATCTCGAGGCGTGCCGCACTCCGCGTCTCCACCTTGCTGATCGCTTCGACATCAAACAGACGCCCACGCGGCTCCACCACCACCCGCCGCCGCCTCTGCGCGTCATCGTACACCCGCGTGACCGTCACCGAACCGTCGAACACCTGATGCTTGTCGATGAACACCCGCACCGGCCCGATCACGCGGCTCAACCGGAACAGCGTCGACTCCCCCGCATCGGCCCAGTGGAACGCCGCGCTGTACCGCGAGATATCTATCAGTTCGTAGGCACGCTCAACTCCGTCCACCTCGAACACGATCGCACGCCGGTACTCCTTGCCCTCCAGCACCAGCCGCTCCGGACGAATGGCGTAGTGCCCCCCCGCAGTGTCCCGGTAACGCGCATTCGTCTCGATACCGATCTTGTAGTGCAGCCCCCCGTGCGCATCGGCCACCGGGTGGTAGTACCGCACGAACCCGGCACCGTCGATCCGTGACAGATCACCGTTGACCAACGTGTACTGAAGGGGCGTGTCAGGAGGGAAATACCCGTCGGCAACCGGCACCAGAAACGAAAGCCCGAACTCGTCGAGCTCCACCACTTTGCACACCGTCTTGCGTACGGGGCCGAACGTATGGCGCAGTTCGACAAAAACAGAATCACCAGCCACCGCGCCGGTGCGGGGGCGCCTTCGCCGCTCAGGAGTCGCCTTGGACAGCTGCTTCACGGTGTCGCGTGCTCCTCCCCTCCTCACGCCCCGAATATAGTGCAGAAACGGCACAATCGCAGGGCATAACTCACTGATCAGATTGAATACACGCCGTACTGAGCTGTGATACCACTTGAGGTGGTTCTGTGATCCTGCAGCACAACAGCGGCTTATGGGCGCAAGGAAAGCGGGGCTGGCTCGCTGGCGCAAAATTAGCGCCCCCCGCGCTTCGCCCCCCACGGAGCTTCAGCCCCTCACGTGGTACCCCGTCAGCAGGTAACTCCTCGTCAGTCTGCCCCGCACGTACTGCTGGTAGCCGACCGGCCCGATGTCGCGGTTGTAGAAGTAGTACGCAGTCGAATCTCCGTTCTCCTGACGGTACAGGTGGCAGGGCGC
>CAZJJT010000523.1:0-3659 GCA_964546395.1 uncultured Fibrobacterota bacterium | reverse complement strand
CATCGACATCGTGCGGCTGATCCTTGCAGAGCTTGACAAACCGGAGAGCCTGATCCGGCATGTGACCGACCGGCCGGGCCACGACCGCCGGTACGCGATTGACGCGGAACGCATCCGCAGCGAACTGGGCTGGGCGCCGCAGGTGAGTTTCGAGGAAGGGATCCGGCAGACCATCCGGTGGTATCGCGAGAATCGCTGGTGGTGGGAGCCGCTGCGTACCCGATGAAAGACATACGGTACTACCTCGTACACGCCCTTCCCGAACAGCCGCGCCGCGCGCTGGTGCGGGGCTGGTGCCGCCGCCATTGCGGCACGGGTCCGCTGGAGTACCCGCTGGACCTCGAGCACGTGCGCGCCATGCTTGTCGTGCTCCCCGAGGACGTGCTCGACGCGCTGTACCAGGTTGACAACGTCCTTTCGATCAAGGAGCACTTCTCCCAGGCGTCAGTGACGTTTCTGTGCAGCAGCAGCGTGGCCGAGTATTATCACAGCATCGCCGCCGACGCTTCGTTCGTGGAGTACAACGCGGGCGAGCGGTACCTCTTCTCGAAGGTGATGGCGTACCACGCGGCGACGCTGGCGCGTGAGCGGTTCCAGGTGTGTTTCCTGCTGGAGACCCGTCCCGACCTCTCCCTGCTGAATCTGGTGGGACTGAGCGCCGCGCGCGTGCGCGTGGGCTACGAGCATGCGGCTGAATACCCCTTCCTCAATCACCTGGTGCGGCCGAGTGAGTCGCGACCGTTCCTTGCGGACCGCTACGGTGCGATGGCACGCAGCCTCGGCGCCGGCCCGGCGCGCCGTTCGACGCTGGCGGTCGGCAGGGAAGCCAGCGAGGGGGTGGCGCACCTGCTGCGCGATATCCAACTCGAGCCTTCCGCGACACTGGTGTGCCTGGATTGCTGCGGGATGGCGGATGCATGCGGCAGGGACTGGACCGCGCACCTGTTGTCGGCGCTGCGCGAAGGGCTTCCAGCCACTGTGTGCTGCCCGACGCAGCATGGATGCAGCGAGGACACGACCAAGTGGCTGCACGAGCAGGGCGTGGCGGTTGTACCGCCACTTACGGTCCCCCGTCTTGCCGCGCTGTTGAGCCGTTCTGCACTGGTAGTGTCAGGACTGGGGCCAATGCTTCGCCTCGCCACCCTTCTGGGCCGGCCTGCAGTGGGCGTGATGGCCGAGCAGTCCAGGGACATGCATCTGCCCCCTGGCGGCAGGGTACTCGGGGTGACATACGAGCAGAAGCCGGGCGAACGAACGGCTGCTGCCGTGGTCGCACGGGCACAGCAGCTTATCGCGCGCCCTGTGCCATGATGCTATACTGACTGGGCAGGTGCACGGCGCGGTACGGTGCAGGACATGGAACAGAAACCTCTCGCGGTACATACCAGCTACGTTGCCCCGCGCGCGGCGGCACAGGACTCCGCGCAATTGCTGGGTTCCTCATCGGTCGACGCGGCTGCCGCCGCGTTCATCGCCAAGGTCGTCGAAGTCAACCCGGGTGTGCAGGCCGGTCTTGTTGAGCATGCGTTCCGGTTCTCGTGGGACGCGCACCGCGATCAGCGCCGCAAGTCGGGTGAGCCGTTCCTTTCGCACCCGGTCGCGGTCGCGCTCATCCTTGCCGAGCAGCGCCTCGACTCGGTCACCATCGCGGCAGGGCTGCTGCACGATGTTCTGGAGGATGCGGCGGTCAGCCGCGAACAGCTCGAAGGCACGTTCGGTACCCAGGTGGCGTTGCTGGTAGACGGGGTCACCAAGATACAGGGAATCCAGATAGCCAGCGTGCGCGAGCGCAAGGCGGAGACCTACCGCAAGATGCTGCTGTCGATGGCCGAGGACGTGCGGGTGGTGATCATCAAGTTCGCCGATCGCCTTCACAACCTGCGGACGCTGCGGTTTCTCGAACCGGAGCAGGTGCAGGCCGTCTCACACGAGACACTCGATATCTACGCCCCGCTGGCCCACCGCCTGGGGATGGCGCGCATGCGCTGGGACCTGGAGGACCTGGCGTTCAAGCACCTGCACCCGCGCGAGTACAAGGAGATTGTGGCGAAGGTGGTGTCTTCGGCGCCCGAACGCGAGCGACAGATCGAGAGTTTTGCCGGGCCATTGCGCTGGCGGCTGAAGCAGGAGGGTATCGAGGCCACGATCGTGGGCCGGCCCAAGCACTTCTACAGCATCTACCGCAAACTCGTGGAGCAGGCACGGCCCTTCGACGAGATCTTTGACCTGCTGGCGATCCGTGTGATAGTGAATACCGAGCGCGACTGCTACCTCTCGCTCGGAGTCGTACACGCGCTCTGGACCCCGATTCCCGACCGGTTCAAGGATTTCATCGGCATGCCGAAGTCAAACGGCTACCGCTCGCTGCACACGACGGTGGTGGGAGAAACCGGGCACACGGTGGAGGCGCAGATTCGCACCTGGGAGATGCACCAGGTAGCGGAAGACGGTATCGCGGCGCACTGGGTGTACAAGGAGGGAAGCCAGGGGCCGAGCAAGGACGACGAGGCGCTGGTGTGGCTGCGCAACCTGATAGACTGGCAGAAGGACTTGACCGACTCCTCGGAGTTCTACGAGTTCTTTCGTATCGACATGTTCGACGCCGAGGTGTTCGTATTCACCCCCAAAGGGGACCTCATCTCGCTGCCGCGCGGGGCAACCGTTCTCGACTTCGCGTTTGCCGTGCACTCGGAACTCGGACTGCACTGCATCGGCGCGCGTATTGACGGGGCGTTTGTACCGCCCAACCACCGACTCAAGAGCGGCCTGACCGTTGATGTGCTCCACCTGTCAACCCGCAAGCCCTCGGCCGACTGGCTTCGTGATGTGCGTACCCCGCGGGCGCGCTCGGCGATACGCCGCTGGCTGACCGGGGCGGGCCGGAGCGAGAGTATCGAACTGGGCCGCCGCATCGTCGAAACCAACTACAAGCGGCTGCACGTGAGCGCACCGCTCAGCGACCACGTACCGGACATGTTGCAGCACTTCGGGGTGTCGAACCTCGAGCAACTCTACCAGATGGTGGGGAAGGCTGAGATCACGGCCGCGCGCGTGGTGTCGTTCTTCAGGGACCGTACCCGCCGCGCGCCGGCGCCCACGAGGATGGTGTCTCAGCTGGTCAACACGCTCACCGGCAAGCCCTCGGGGGTGCTCGTGGGCGGCTCGGAGAACATGATGGTGCGGTTCGGCCACTGCTGCAACCCGATTCCCGGCGACCAGATCGTGGGATTCGTGACCCACGGAAGGGGGATCGTGGTGCACCGCAAGGATTGCGAAAACAGCGCACTGTTCCTGCAGGACGGCGAGCGGACAATCGACGTGAGCTGGGACACGCGTGTCACGAACACATATATTGTCTTCTTGGAGCTCGAAGCAGAGGACCGCCCGGGGTTGCTGCACGATATCGCGGGTGTGTTTGTCAACTTCGGGGCGAATGTGCTGGAAGCGCGGGTGAGGACCTCGGACGTGCATTGCCAGAACATGTTCAAGATCCAGATCCAGAACCGCAACCAGCTTCGGCAGATCATCGACCGTCTGCAGCGCATTCGCGGCGTGGAGCGCATCGTGCGCTCCCGTGAAGCGGGCATAACGGCGGCTGACGACGAGCGTTGAACGAAGCGGGGGCTGCTGGATCGGCAAAGATCATCGCTATTAACCTT
>CAZJJT010000522.1:2436-3687 GCA_964546395.1 uncultured Fibrobacterota bacterium | reverse complement strand
GCGTACCCGACGGGAGCGTCAGTTCACACTTATCTCACGTGCTTGCTGATGATCTTGGCGAGATCGAACATCGTCACCACGCTCTTACCAAACAGCGGCATGAGCTTCGCATCTGCCCGGATCTCACGCTTGTTCTGCAGACCGGACTTCTTGATGTACACCCACATCTTCTTGACGATTTCGGTACGCGGAATGGGCTTGTCGCCAACCACCGCGGCAAGGGCGGCATCGGGCTGCACCGGGCGCATGAACGCTGCGTTCGGCTTACGCTTCGCCTTGGCCTTCTTCACCTTCTTCTTCGCGACCTTCTTCTTCGCCACCTTCTTCTTCGCTACCTTCTTCTTCGCTGTCTTCTTCGCACCCTTCTTAGCGGCCTTCTTGACCTTCTTCTTCGCGGCCATGTACCTCTCCTCCTCTGAAGGTTCGGGCAGTGAGATTACTTCTCACTCCCTTGTTGTACCCGCTACGCTCCCGTAAGCGGTTCGCCTGTTCATCGCAGCGGGGTACAGCCTCTCTCCCCGCCGCTCCCTCTAAAGATATGTTATCGCTCAGGCAGAATGGGCAAATTCGTGCCCTGAATCTGCGCCCCGTTCCCTCTGGTACGGACAGGCGCCAGCCCCTTCGCGCAACGTATTTTCTGCCCTCCTGCCGTTCAGGGACCCCATGGTGCTTTACAAAAACGACTTTCGGCGCAGCTTCCGCACGGTCGCATTCGCCGCGTGTGCCGTCGCACTGCTGTTGTCGTGCGCCGACGACGGCGACGGAGAATCCGCACGACTGGTCGTCGACAACCGCTCCGCCGGGTACACCGTGTGGGGGGTCTACACGGTGCGCACTGCCGAATGGGCAGGCTGGGGAATCAGCCGGCTCACCACCGATATCGAGCCCGGCGAACGCGTGAACGTTCCGCTGGAGCCCGACACCTGGGACATCCGTATCGACGGGGACCATCCCGACGCGCCGCGCGACTTCTCGGGTGTGGTGGTGCGGGACGGCATGGAGGTGTACGTGGAAGTCAGCGACGGGGCGATCGAAGCCTGGTGGTAGCCGGCCGCCGCGCGGCGTTACCGTTGCGCCGTGAAGAAGCGTTTGCGGACCACACAACTCACTCCTGCAAGCAGTATCGGCGCAAGCACGAGGGCCATGCGCGTGGTGTCCTTCAGGTGCGGAGGAATGTGCCGCGAGGCGAACGCGACCATCACGATACCGCTGAGCGTGAACAGCACTGTCAGGCTCAGCAGCACTCCGTAG
>CAZJJT010000522.1:0-2426 GCA_964546395.1 uncultured Fibrobacterota bacterium | reverse complement strand
TCAAAACCCGAGTTCGGCTTCGGTCGAGCAGATCTGTACGTGACGAGTGAACCCGACCACGCGGAGAAAATCGGCGATCTCGGGGTTGGGCTGCACCACCGCCATCCTGCCCTTCGCGGCACGCACCGTCTCCACGCACCGGGCAAGGTTGCCGATGGCGCGCGAGTCGAGATGTGAGCCGGGGGTGAACGCCAGCGCGATGCTCGTGTGTCCCAGCGCGAGTTGCTGGCGTACCCGCTCGTATAACTCGGCGAGGTCGGCGCGCACCCCGACGTCCTCCACCACTCGCAGCACCTCGAAACCGTTGGCCTGGTAGTTCTGGATATTCATGGCGAGGGCTTAAAATACGTGTGCCTGTGACCGCACGGCAACATGCTCCGCTCAGCCGACCCGGCACACCAGACCCTTGAGGTACAACCCCTCGGGAAACGGCAGCGCGACCGGGTGGTCGGCAGCCTGCGACAGGCGCTCCACCACGACTGCCTCACGCCCCGCGTCCAGGGCCGCATCAGCCACCACCTTCTGGAACAGCTCCGTACCCACGAGCCCCGAACACGAGAAGCTCACGAGCACCCCGCCGGGTTCGAGCAGCTGGAACGCAAGCATATTGATATCCTTGTACCCGCGGCACCCCGCGGCGAGCTTCGCCTGCGAGTCGACGAACTTCGGCGGGTCCAGCACGATCGCGCCGAACCGCCGTCCGGCGGCGCGCCACGAGCGAAGCACCGTGAACGCATCACCACACACGTGTTCCGTCCTGCCGCTGCCAATGCCGTTGAGCGATGCGTGGGCCTCGGCCTGCGCCAGCGCGGGCGCCGAGGAGTCGAGGTTGACCACGCGCCCGGCGCCCGACGAGAGGGCGGCGATGCCGAATGCGCCGGTGTAGCAGAAGCAGTTGAGCAGTTCGCGGTCCTGCACCCAGGCGCCGGCCCGCCGGCGGTTATCCCGCTGATCGAGGTAGAACCCGGTCTTGTGCCCGCTGCGCACGTCCACGCGGTACCGACATCCATCTTCCACTATGTCAATCAGGGCGACCGGCTCGCGCCCCCGAAGCACGCCGCAGCGCTGCTCCAAGCCCTCCTTGGCACGCGCGTCGGTGTCGGAGCGCTCGTACACCCCCTCACACCCTTCGAGCCCCAGGAGCGAATCGGCAATCGCATCACGCCAGCACTCCGCCCCCGCACTCAGCAGCTGCACCACGCACCATGCCCCGTAGCGGTCGACCACCACCCCCGGGAGGCCGTCCGACTCGGCGTTCACCACCCGCCCGGCACCATCGCGCGTCGCGAGCAGGTCCGGCCGCGCAGCAGCCGCACAAGCGATCCGCTCTCCCACGAACGCCCCGTCAACCGGCCGGGCAGGGTCAAACGACCAGGCCCGCACCCGTATCTGCGACTGCGGCGACCACGCGCCACGCGCGAGAAAGGCCCCGTCCGCCCCGCACACATCCACGGTCTCCCCGCTCTGCGGTGCACCTTCGACCCGCGCAACTGCCCCGGAGAACACCCAGGGGTGACGCCGCAGAAGCGACCGCTCACGTCCCGCCTTCAGGAATACCCTGTTCATAGTGTGGCCACACTCTGTCTGGTGGTGACAAACCCGTCTATCTCGACAACCCGTGACACGTGCTGACGGCGGTCGGGCGCACGGCGCGCGAGCAGGTACACAAGCATCGCGTTCATCAGCGCCGGTGCGTTGAAACTGAAACTCGTGAGTCCGTGCTGGAACGCCTCACGCGTATCGTCAAACCCGATCACCGACATGTCACCCGGCACCGCGCGGCCGCGCCGCCTGAGAAAATCCACACAGTCGAGCGCGATACCGTCGTTGGCCGCCACCCACGCGGTGATCCCGTCGTGACTCAGCGCATCGCCGAGCAGCGACTCGAGGATCTCACCGACCATCAGGTGCCGCATGGCGAGTTCCACCTGGGGCCACGCGGCGTGAAGGGCGCGCAGCAGGAGCGGCCGGGTGCTGTCACCGGCCAGACTGTCGCCTGCCAGGCGGCCGGCGAGTCCGTGCAGAGTCCGCGGCTCGGGCTGGTGCGGAAAAAAAGTCCCATCAACCGTGAACGCCTGCACGTTGCCGCCGAACCCCGCTCCGACAAACGCAGAGGCGAGCCCCGCAAGACGATGGATGGACCACTCGAGCGCGTGCACGGGCGAGATGTAGGCGACATGACGGTGGCCGCGCTCGAGCAGATACCTGCCGACCAGCACACCGGGCCGTTCGCTCCCGGCGCAACTGAACGCCCGTACCCCGCCCGCCCCCGCAGCTACCGGCACAAACGTCCCGGTCTCATCGAGGACCGCAACCGGCTTGCCGCTGCGCGTGCACTGCGAAAGCAGCCCGCCGACACCCGGCTCGGACGCAACCCCGACCAGCCACAGCATGTACCCCAGCACCAGCGTTGAGCCGCTTCCGGC
>CAZJJT010000521.1:0-3691 GCA_964546395.1 uncultured Fibrobacterota bacterium | reverse complement strand
GGCTCGTCGAGCAGCCCGAACACCCGCCGCACTACCACCAGGGCCTGCTCGCTGTCGACGACGAGGTGGGTGAGTGAGTTGACCGGCTCGAAGATGTGGTTCATGGCGTGCAGGAACGCTATCAGCGATCCGACACTCAGCGAGCCGCTGCGGACCTGCTGAGCGCCCACGAGGATGATGCCGCCGGTGGTCAGCGACGTTATCAGTCCTGCCACCACCATCAGAATCTGGCGGTAGAGAATCATCGCCATGCCCACGCGCACCGAGTCGTGTGTCATGGCCGCAAACACCCGTGTCTCGCTGCGCTGGCGCGAGAACGACTGCACCACGTGTACCCCTGCCACCCGCTCCGAGGCCCTCCCGTACATGCGGGCCACCAGCCGGCGCAGCGCGAACTGCGACTCGCGCACCCGCGGCCGGAGCACCCAGTAGCACCACGCGTACAGCGGGACAGCGAGCACCACGGTAAGCGTCAGTCTCCAGTCGAGATATATCACGACGCCCAGGCCGATCGCCAGCTTGGCGATTGCCGAGAACATGTTGACCGAGTTGGTGGTCACCCAGCTGTCTATCACGTTGACGTCGTCGAGCACCCGGCTCAGGATACGCCCGGTGGGCGTGCGCTCGAAATACGCCACGTGGAGGTCCTGGAGCTTGCGGTGCAGCTGCCTTCGCAGCGCGTAGACCACACTGCGCCCCACGTTGAGCATGAGCCACGTACGGCTCCAGTGAAGGCCCATCCAGGCGGTCCAGAGCCCCATGTTCATGCTCGCGAAGAACAGCGCGCGCCGGCTCTGCTCGGCCAGTTCCGCCGGGTTCAGCGTGGCCAGATCGCGTCCGTCACTCACCAGCAGTACGTTGTCGACGAGGTAGCGCCAGGTGAACGTGAACATGAAGGGCAGTGCGCTCCAGAACAGCGTGAGGAACAGCGCGCCGAATATGCGCGAGCGCTGCGGACTGAGGTCTTCACGCCACAGTCGGCCGAGGTCCTCGGCAACCGACCCCGCGTAGCGCTCACGCTCGCGGTTCAGTTCGGCAATGACTGCGAGGGTGCGGCTGCCGGCGCGGCTCATACGCTCACCCCGCTGTTCTGCCCCAGCATCTGTTCGTAGAGCGCCCGGTACAGCCCGCCCTCCTCCGCCATCAACTGCTCGTGTGTCCCCCTGGACACGATCCGACCCGCCTGCATCACCACGATCAGCTGCGCGTTGCGGATAGTGGAGAGGCGGTGCGCCACCACGAACGACGTGCGGCCCCGCAATACCCGCTCGAGCGCTTTCTGAATAAGCGCTTCGGAGTTGCTGTCCAGCGAACTGGTGGCTTCATCCATGATCAGAATGGCGGGGTTCTTGAGTATCGCGCGCGCGATGCTTACCCGCTGCTTCTCTCCCACCGAGAGTTTCACGCCGCTCGAGCCGATGACCGTATCGTAGCCCCGGGGAAGAGAGTCGGCAAGTTGGGCGATCTCCGCGGCTTGCGCCGCCGCAACTATCTCGTCGCGGCGTGCTTCGGGACGGCCGTAGGCGATGTTCTCCGCCAGTGTCCCGTCAAACAGCACCGGGTCCTGCAGCACCACCCCGAACTGCGCCCGAAGGCTCTCGAGGCGTACGCTGCGCACGTCCACTCCGTCAACAAGCACGCTGCCGCCCTGCACGTCCCAGAACCGCATCAGCAGGCTCGTGAGCGTGGTCTTGCCGCAGCCGGTGGGCCCCACCAGCGCCACGGTCGTGCCGGCCGGGACGGTGAGCGAGAGGTCCTGGTAGAGCGGCGTATCGGGGGAGTAGCCGAACTGCACGTCGCGCAGTTCCACCGCGCCCGGACCGCGCGTGAGCGCGGGCGCGCCAGGGGCCGAACGGATATCGGGCTCCTGGCGGGTGATGTGGAGCACGCGCTCGAGCGACACCAGCGTCTCGTTGAGCTGGCCCGCGATCGTGGTGAGCCGGATTGCCGGCATGCTCGCCATCCAGACATAGCTGTTGAACGCGTGCAGGTCGCCGTAGGTCATCTCGCCCCGGAGCACCAGCCACGCGCCGTAGCCGGTGATGACGGTGGAGCCGTAGCCGGCGATGCCCGTGGAGATGACGCTCAGCGAGGTGCTCGCAAGCGCGCTGCGGAACGCCAGGTTGAGCCCCTCGCGGGTCCGGTCGAGAAACAGCTCGTGCTCCGACTGCTCGCGGTTGTAAATCCGTACCATGCGTACCGCCGTGAGCGTCTCCTGGAGCCGGCCGGCAATCTGGTCGAATGTCAGCCGGAACGACTCGGTGGCCCGGCGGATGCGCGCCGAGAAGGTCTTGTAGACGGCGGCGTAGAGCACGATGGTGCAGCAGAGGATCGTGGCGAGCTTCCACGAAATCGTGAACGTGACCGCGATCGAGAACACGAACACAATCGTGTCGATAATCATGTGGACTGTCTCGCCGGTCAGCAGCCGCTGCAGCCGGTTCACGTCGTCCATGAGCCGCCCCACGAGCGCGCCCGAACTTATCGAGCCGTGAAACCGCATGCTCAGGTTCATCGCCCGACTGAACATCGCCACCCGCACGTTGGCCAGGAGCCGGCGACCGGTGAGAAACAGCAGCTGCATGTTGACAAAACGGATCGCCACGGTGAGCAGCGGCACGCCCACAATCGCCGACAGCACGGGGAGCAGCAGCGGCCAGTTGCGCGGTTGCAGGACCTTGTCGACCAGGTACCGCATCAGCAGCGGCGGAAGCACGTTCAGCAGGGTGAACACCACCATCCCGATCAGTGCCGCAATGATACGGCCGCGGAATGGTCGGATGAACCGGTAGAGTTCGCGAAGTCGGTGCATGGGCGAATGAGAGTGGGAAAATAGTCGCTGCCTGAAGCGTATCCCGGCAGGGGCTGGGCGCCCCTGAGACCCAGCTCGGAAGGTAACGATGCCGTAGCCCAGCCCCCCGCGAAGCGCCGCGCGTGCAGCGCGGCCGCACCCCCCACACTTGGGGGGCTATGCCTCCAGCAACTCCCTGACGTGTGCCGCGGCTGCCCGGGCGGTCCCTTCAAGGTCGTAGCCGCCCTCGAGCACCGAAACAAGCCGCCCCTGCGCATGCTCGCGGGCGATGTCCAGGGCCATGCGGGTGAGGGTCGCGAACCCCTCTTCGGTCATCCGGTGCCTTCCCTGCGGATCCCCCTCGCGGCTGTCGAAGCCGGCCGAGATAAGCACCAGGCCGGGCTTGAACCGGGCCACGGCGGGAAGCAGGTGGGTGTGCCATGCCTCCACGAAGTCGCTGTCGCCGGCCCCCGGCCCCAGGTGGACGTTGATCGTGTACCCCAGCCCCGCCCCCGCCCCCCGCCGCCGCTCGGAGCCGGTCCCCGGGAACGCCCTTCGGTTGTGGGTCGAGAAGTACAGGACCGTGGGGTCCTCGTAGAAGAGGGCCTCGGTGCCGTTGCCGTGGTGGTAATCCCAGTCGATCACCAGTACCCGCTCGACCCCATGCACCTTCCGGGCGTAGCGGGCGGCCACGGCGACGTGGTTGTAGTAGCAGTAGCCGTACGGGCGCCCCTGGTTGTGGCTGTGGTGGCCGGGGGGTCTGGTGTTGCAGAACGCACGCCCGACCGAACCCCCGCAGACCCCGTCCACCGCCCCCAGCACGCCGGCCGCAGCCAGCAGGGCCCCATCCCCAGCCGTTCCGGCCGCCTGTATGCCATTGGACATGCTCTCAGGGGAGGG
>CAZJJT010000520.1:0-3692 GCA_964546395.1 uncultured Fibrobacterota bacterium | reverse complement strand
AGATGTCGGAGGCGCCCGTGAGGTCCTGGCCCTCGGCCTGCTCCGGCGACATGTACTCGGGCGTACCGACCGTGATCCCGGTCAGCGTGATGCTGTGCTGCGACACCACCTTGGCAATCCCGAAATCGGTCAGCCGCACGACCTCGGCCTTGTCGATAAGCACGTTGCCCGGTTTGATATCACGATGGATCACGTGCATGCCGTGCGCGTAGCGCAGGCCGCGGCAAATCTGCTTGGCGTAGTCGATCACCTTCTCCAGCGGCATCAGCTTCTTCTGATCGATGCAGCTCGCGAGGCTCTCGCCGTCGATAAACTGCATCGTGAAATACCGACTTCCCTTCTCCTCACCGTATTCGTAGAGCTGCACGATATTCTGGTGCTGCAGCATCGACACCGCCTTGGCTTCGGTCTCGAAGCGCAGGGAGGACTCGCTGTCCTGGCTGTACTGGGGCGAGAGCACTTTCAGTGCCACCACCCGGTTGAGCGGCTCCTGCACGGCACGGTAGATGACGCCCATGCCGCCCATGCCGAGAACACCGAGAATTTTGTACTTGGCGATACGTTCGGGGAACCAGTCACGCGGGGTCGCGCGGTCGCTCATTGGATATCGGTTTCCTGTCGGATTCGTGTGGTGACGCCAACCCACGCCAAAATACTTAAGACGGCGACGACGCCTGAGAGCCAGACCCACTCGGTGCGGTCCCAGAGCGGCTGGCCGAGCACGGCCACGCGCTTGAGGAGGGCGAACACGGGCCGGGCGATGGTCAGGTGGGAGAGAAAGCGCCCGGCGCCGCTCATGCGATCGAACGGCATGAGCGCGCCGGCGAAGAATATCTGCGGCATGAACACCATCGGCAGCAGGCTGATGGCCCGGTTCACGCCGGCACTCAGGGCACTGATGCACAGGCCGAGCAACGCGCCTCCGGCGGAGCCGACGGCCAGCAGCAGGGCCGTCCCCCGCTCAAGCGCGAACTGCTTCAGCAAAACGTCCAGACACAGGCCGAACACCACCCCCTGTACCGCGGACAGTGTCACGAAGAAGCCCGCTTTCGATGCAAGATACGCGCCCACCGAGAGGCCCACGCGGTGCTCGCGGCGCAGTATGGGCCACTCGCGCGCTATCTCGCGCACCGTGTTGACCCCGCCGACCCAGACTGCCGAAACCGTCACCGCGAAGTAGAACGACAGCGGCAGGAAACCGTCCGCACTGCGCCGGAACACCAGCGCGAGCAGCACCGCGATGAGCGGGGCCTGGGCGGTAAGCAGCAGCAGATTGCGGTGGTCGCGTACGAGCGTGCGCCAGAACCGCACCAGCAGCACCCCTGCCTGGCGCAGCAGGGGCGCGCCCCGCGCCGTGCGTCCGTTCACCGCAACCGGCTCTCCCCGCTCACTGTCAACCGCTGCCGATTCGGCTGTCTCGGGGCCGTGGTGGAGTCGCGTGATGTTCTCCCGCTTCACCTTTTCGTACACTTCACCGATACTCCCCACGCCGAACGCACCGCCCATCTCCCCCGGGCTTCCCTGGTACACCAGGCAGCCCTTGTTGATGAACAGCACCCGATCGCAGAGCTCGATCTGCTCGAGCGTGTGCGTGGTGAGCAGCAGCGTATGGCCACGGTCGGAGATCGCCCGGAACAGATCCATGAATGCGCGCACGAGCCCGAAATCGAGTCCCGCCAACGGTTCATCAAGGAGAACCAGCGCCGGTGAAGACAGCAATTCGATACCCAGGTGCACCCTCCGCGCTTCACCACCCGACAGCGAGCGGGCCCGGTGAGCGGCGACGTGCTCCAGTTGCAGCAGCTTCAGCACTTCCTCTATGCGGGCCCGCCGCTCTTCGGGGCGCGAGTCGGCCGGGAGCCGCAGCAGTCCCTGTTCAGCGAATATCTCCCGAACGGTCAGCTCGCCCGGAAGCAGGTTATGCTGCGAGACAAAACCGATGGTGGAACTGAACGCGGACGCGAATCGCTTCAGCGGCATCGCATTCAGGTAGACTTCGCCCCGGTCCGGCTGTGCCTGGCCGGTGAGCACCGCGGCCAGCGTGGACTTGCCTGCGCCTGAAGGGCCGAGTATGGCGACGAACTCACCCGGCTCAACAGACAGTGACACGTGGTCAAGCACCAGCCGGCCACCGCGTTTCACCGACACCTGCGACGCTTCGATACGCACCCGGCTGATATCGTCGGCCTGTACCAGGCTGGCCTGCTGCAGGAAAAAGCGGAACGGGCCAACCTGTACGATATCGCCTTCCGACAGCTCGGCACGCCGCACGGCCCGTCCGTTGACGTACGTGCCGTTGGTGCTGTGCTGGTCGACTATGCTGCAGCGCCCGTCGGGCGACACCCGCAGCGCGGCGTGGAACCGCGACACCAGCGGGTGCGGGCAGTGGATGTCGCTGCCGGTATCACGGCCGATCCGTAACTCCCGTGCGGCAATCTCGGCCGGCCGCTCGGCCACTTCACTCTGCCCCTCGTAGCCGGGCCGCAGCGACAGCTCTCCCCCGGCGATCACCACCCTGAACCGCGCCACCCCGATAGTCACCACCGAGCCGTCACGAAGTGCTGCGCGCGGCACCTGCTCGCCGTCCACACGCACCCCGAAACTGCTCCCCGCATCCTCGATGAGCGGCCCCTGCGGGTCGAGCACCAGTGTCGCATGCCGCCGTGAGATACCGACACCGCTCAGCACGATATCGCAGGAAGGATCACGACCGATGGTGATACGGCGAGCGTCGAGGAGGAAGCTGTGGGCGTTGGGTGTAGACATCAGGCCTTCACGTCGAGCTGTTGGACCTCGGAAACCCGGTGTGCTCCTTCACCAACTCGACCACCTCCTCGAGGGCCCGGTCCAGCTCGTCGTTGATCACGGTGTACTCGTAGCGCCCCTCTTCCCGTGCCACGCGCATCTCTTCCCGCGCGTTACTCAGACGCAATTGAACGGTTTCTTCGCTGTCGGTACCGCGCTCGCGCAGGCGCCGCTCCAACACCTCCATCGAGGGCGGCAGCACGAGAACACCGACGGCATCGGGGTACACCTTGTCGAACGTCAGCTTCCCGTGGACATCGATATCCATCACCACGTGCCGCCCGGCAGCACGGTTCTCGTCGATGAAGCTGCGCGGTGTACCGTAGTAGTTGCCGTGCACCTTCTGCCACTCGGCAAACTCGTTGGCGTCGATACGCCGCCGGAACTCTTCCTCGGTGAGAAAGAAGTAGTGTACCCCGTCCACTTCATGCGCCCGTGGCGTGCGGGTGGTGGCGGAGACGGAGTACACGAGATGGGGCATCCGCTCCCGCAGCCGCTCGAGTAATGTGCTCTTGCCCGCGCCTGAGGCGGCGGAGAAAACGAAGATGTTGCCTGGTTTCATGGACCTCACCCCGGCGGGCCGTACGGCCGCCACCCCTTTCCTGCCGGAGAGGGGACTGCTGTGTTCTTTCTCCTCACCCGCAATCTCCGCCCGCTTCTCCCCCTCTCCGGCAGGAAAGGGGTGGCGCATGTCAGTGCGCCGGGGTGAGGCCGCTCCCTGCAATGTAGTTTTATGAGCGACCCAGGCGTACCAGAGGCCCGCATGAAAATACTACGAGCAGTCCTGTGTTCCCTTGCCGTGTGTTCCGTGCCGTACCTTTCCCCTGCAATCGCCCAGGACACAACCGGCGCCACGACCGCACAACCGGGTGACGCAGACAGCACGG
>CAZJJT010000519.1:0-3702 GCA_964546395.1 uncultured Fibrobacterota bacterium | reverse complement strand
AGTGCTTGTACGGTAGAGGTAGTCACTTCGCACCAAGATGAAAGATGCGCGCAGGAGTGTCGATTAGGAGCAGGTTCGCCACTTCGCGAGCACGGTCAACGCCGAACACGCCCTTCTCAACCTTCTCCGCCAACGCTCGGGCAATGTTGTCCCTCGCTACTGCCGCGTGACCCACCACCCCATCGGGGAACAGGTAGTCACCCCCGAATCCGCAGATCTTGTTGGCTGGTACCGCGTCGAGCCATTCCACCAATCCGCGGACACATGCCTCCGGCGATATCACGTGTGCCCATGCCATGTCGATGATCACGTTGGGGAACATCTTGGCGAGCGCGCACAGTTTGTGCTGGTAGGGGTAGCCGATATGGAACACGTCGAATGTCACCGCCGGGTACTTCATGAACACAGTGCACATCAGTTCCGGATCGGAGTTGCCCAGCTTGTTCCCGTGACCCTCCTGAAGTCCGGTGTGGAACTGGTACGTGAGGCCCCGGGCGTGGGCGAGTGACAGACAATGGTGCATCATGAAATTCTCGAGTGGTGCAGTATCGGTCCGCGGACCAGTGCCATCCCACGCCATGAACGCCTCGAACGACCTGGCGGCCTCCTCGCGCGGGGTTTCCGGGAAGTACAGCGACCGCTCGTATGCCAGGCCGCACTTCAGTCCGCAGATTCCCTTGCCCATCGCCCACTCCAGATCGGCTTCACTCGCGGCCATCAGATCGCCAAGCGACCTGATGTCGGTGTCGTTGATGTTGCACCAGTGGTACCCGCTGCTGTTGCGGATGTCGGCAGGGGACGGCGGTCGGATGAAGCGGTCGAGACGGTAGACCGGCCGGAAGAAGGTGCGGTCGCATTCGATACCCCAGTCGAGTATCGAGACCTCTATCCCTGCTTTCTCTTTCAGTGCGTACGTGTAGTGGCTCCTTGCGCCTGAGGCGGTCGCTCGTCGCGCCGCTGCCAGTTGTTCGTTGAGTTGCTCGATTGTGCTTCGCTGGATCCTCTCGACGCCATACAGGCGCTGGACCGCGATGTCCAGTGAGCGCCCGTAGCCTGTGTTGCGCGCTGCCTCCCAGAAGGGCTCCACGAGCGCCCACCGTTCCATGAGCGGCAGTCCGCACCGAGGGTTGATCACCTTCTGGTAGAACGTCTCCTGCGGAAGCCCGGCAGACACGATGTCGATGCTGAAGTATTGCAGGAGGTACTCGGCAAGGAAATCCGCCTCCGACTTCGCCCAGTCGCTCTCGGGCGCCAGGTGTTCATGCGTATCGATGATTCTCAGAGACTGGCAGTGTTCGAGAAGTCGCTCGTAGACCGACATGGGCAGGGACCCCTGTGCCGGCCAATATAGTGTCGTAGTCCGGTTTCTTGCCGACAGGCACCGCCCGGGGCCTGCAACCACACTGGGTCGGGCTGTATGGCCGAAACCCGAAGCATATGCCCCGGCTCAGTGGCATTGAGGTCAGCGAAGACACGGTGGTCTTTGGGTGCTTCGCCAGGCAGGGGACAGGTGGGCACCGTGGACTGCGAAGTGTGCTGACCACCGGCCCCACACACCTCCACCATCGTTTCTCGACGACCATTGCATTGATATTTCCGGGATGTGGTGGTACAATCAATGTGGATACCAGAGGTGCAACAGCACACAGACCCGAAAGGCTCCCTCATGAGAACGAGTCTGTCGGTCAGTTCCGTACGCGCGCTGGTCGCGGGAACAACTGCAGTCCTGCTGTGCGCGGTCGTTCCCGTTCGGGCAGACGGCCTTCCGGGAGAGTACCTTCTCAGCAGCAGGTGGCGCGACCTGTTGAGTCAGTATTCACCGCTGACGAATCCCGCGTTGATGTCCAATGCAGGGGATGTCACCGCTCGCTTCGCATTTGCGCCGGTTATGCAGGGCGAGTTCAAGCTGTGGGAGGTCGGTGTCACCGTGCCGCTCGCCTCGCGGCACGCGGTTGGGGTTTCGCTGATCGGCGAGGGCGACGGCGAGATTGAGAGCGCGGTGTTCGACGATGCCACCGGACTGCTGACCACCGGAGGGAGCACAAGCAGCAACGACAACGCGTTTATCATGTTGAGCTATGCGTGCCGTGTCTGGGACCGGTTCAGTGTCGGCGCGAATCTCAATATCGCCTACCAGAGCAACTTCGGCGATCCCCTCTGGGGCGTGGGGCTCGACCTGGGGGCCACGTTCCGGCTCACCGAGCATTCGGTGGTGGGCAGGCATATCCTGGGTCTCTCGACCGTCAATCTCCTGGCCCCTTCAATGAGCTCAGCTCTGTTTGACTTCGGCAACCAAGGGCAGTACTCGCGCGACCTGCGTCTGTCGTGGCAGGGGTATTTCTGGGACGAACGCGTGGAGAGCGGGCTGGATATCGACCTCAAGGACATATGGGCCAATCACGACGAGTTCTCGTCGCTCGAGGGCACGGCCGATGCTGCCAGGACGATCGAATGGGGCGCGGCGTGGCGCCTGGGAGCCTGGCTTCGCAGGGTCTTGGCGGGATACCTGCAGCTTGGGTTCGGCGAGGACGCCATCGAGTACTGGGGATTGGCAGGTGGTGTGCGGATTGCCGTGCCCAGAACCAGGCTCACAGTCAGCGCGTTCTACCAGTACAACATCAAGACCGAAGGCGACCTGGCCTCGTCGCACACGTTCTACCTGCTGACACACATCCGCAGGAAGGACCGTGGCGCGAAGGAGGAAGCGAAGCTTCCCAAGGCAGAGGAACCGGCACAGGAGCCACCGCCGCGGGCCAAGGAGCCTGCCCGGCCGGAGCCAGTGCCCGAGCCGGTACCTGCCCCGGACAATCTGTCCACCCTCAGGGACATCGAAGGGCTCCATGTCGAGGAACAGGATGAGTATGTGAGAATTACCGCCGAGGAGCTGGCGATCCACTTCGCCTCGGGCGCCTCCGAGCTGCCGCGCGGAGCCATACCTGCGCTGAAGGAGATCACGGCATTCCTGAAAGCCCACCCGGACCACCCGGTTACCATCGAAGGGCACACCGATGCAGACCGGATCACCGGGTCGCTGCGCTCGCGCTATCGTGACAACACGGCACTCTCGGAAGCCCGCGCGCGCAACGTCATGGACTACTTCGTCGAACGCGAGAATCTCTCGGCATCACTGTTCACGATCAAGGGGCTTGGCGATTCACAGCCGGTTGCGCCCAATACCACCGAAGAGGGCAAGAGCAGGAACCGCCGGGTCGTAATAACGATTCGGAAGACGCAGGGGGCAGAGAATGACAAGTAACGGCATGGACCACGATGTCGCAGGCATCAAACGTTGGTGGCGGCTGTCTGCCCTGCTGACGGCGCTGTGTGCGACGGGGTACGCGCAGGAGTGGTGCGAGTTCGTTCTTACTGAGTGCCCGCTGCAGTTCCACGGCGACACCATCGAGGTACCGGAGCGAGTGATAGCGATGGGGCCGAAGGTACACGGGTGCGAGGCGGGCACGACCGGCATATACGGCGGCGCACCGTCCATCGTGTTTGTCATCGACAACTCCGGCAGCATGAAGGGCACGGGGAGCGGCAACAACGACCCCATGGGGTCACGCTTCACTGTGGTGGGCGCACTGCTCGACTCGATCGCGCTGATCAACCCCGACGCTGAAGTGGGTATTGTCGTGTTCCAGGAGCATCTGTACTTCGACACTACCACTGCTGAGTACTTCACCCAGTACTTCCGGGCGTTGC
>CAZJJT010000518.1:0-3703 GCA_964546395.1 uncultured Fibrobacterota bacterium | reverse complement strand
CTTGGCGGTCCGCTCGATCTCGATGGTCGAAATGCCGCCGCGCTCCAGCCGCTTGCGCAGGTAGTTTCGTATCAGGTGATCCTCATAGAGGTAATCGGCGAACTTGCCTTCCGCATACCAGTTCGACGTCCAGTGCCTGGTGATCCCAAGACGGAACCCGATCGGATTGACCTTGTGACCCACGAATGCCCCCTAGCTGCTGATCGTGACCGTGATATGACACATACGCTTGAGTATCGGGTACCCGCGTCCCTGCGCACGGGGCCGAAACCGCTTCATCACCGGTCCGTTGTCGACCTTGATTTCCTTGATACGCAACCCGTCAACGTTCACCGCCGCTTCCGCGTTCCTGCTCTGCATGTTGGCCACCGCCGACTTCAGCAGCTTGGCTATGTCCATCGACACTTTGCGGTCACTCCCGTGCTCCAGACGCACGAGAGCGTCAGCCACCGACCGCCCGCGCACCGCCGCAGCCACCAACCGCGCCTTGCGGGCCGTGCTCCGCAGATACTTGATAGTGGCACTCGATTCCACCGGACTCCTCCTGATCCTTACGCCGACTTGGCGGTCTTGTCCGACTTGGCCCCCGAGTGGCCCCGGAACGTCCTGGTCGGCGCAAACTCACCCAGCTTGTGCCCGACCATGTTCTCGCTCACATACACCGGAACGAAGTTCTTGCCGTTGTGCACCGCAAACGTCACACCCACGAATTCCGGCATAATCGTCGAACGGCGCGACCACGTCTTGACAACCTTCTTCTGACCGGAGCCGCCCATCTCCTCCACCTTCTTCACCAGGTGGCCATCCACGAACGGTCCCTTCTTAATCGAACGGGCCATGGTCTGCTTACCCCTGTCTGCCTATTTCTTGTTCCGGCGTTTGACAATCATCTTGCTCGACGCCTTCTTCTGCTTGCGCGTCTTGTACCCCTTTGACGGCTGCCCCCACGGAGACACGGGGTGCTGACGGCCGCCGCCGCTCTTGCTGCGGCCTTCGCCGCCGCCCATCGGGTGATCCACCGGGTTCATCGCCATCCCACGCACCGTTGGCCGCCACCCCAACCACCGCTTGCGCCCGGCCGAGCCGATCACGATGTTCATGTGCTCGGGGTTGCTCACCTGCCCCAGCGTCGCGTAGCACACCTCCGGGACATTGCGGACCTCGCCAGAGGGAAGGCGCAGTTGCACGAGGTTGTTCTCCTTGGCCACCACCTCGGCATACGAACCCGCCGTCCGCGCCATCTGCCCGCCCCGGCCCGGCGCCATCTCCACGTTGTGCACCATCATGCCCATCGGCACGTTGCGCAACTGCATACAATTGCCTTCGGCAATCTCGCACGATTCGCCCGACACCACGTTCATTCCCGGCTTCGTATTCAGCGTGGCCAGGATATAGCGCCGCTCGCCGTCCGCGTACTTCACCAGCGCGATGAAACACGTGCGGTTGGGGTCGTACTCCACCCGCTCCACCACACCCGGGATATTGAACTTGTCGCGACGGAAATCGACAATGCGGTAGTGACGGCGGTTGCCGCCGCCCCGGTGACGCGTGGTGATTCTACCCGCGTTGTTGCGGCCGCTCGAACGCTTGCTGCGCGCCACCACGAGCGGGCGGTGCGGCTTGTCGGCACTCACCTGCTCAAACGTGTTGACCGTCTTGTACCGCAACGTCGGCGTTGTCGGCTTGTATGTCTTGATAGGCATGCTCAGACCTCTCCAAACCTGTCGATCTTCTGGCCCTCAGCGAGTTTCACAATCGCTTTCTTGCGGTCGCTGCGATACCCCACGAACCGCCCCGTCCGCTTCTTCTTGCCCTTCATCACCGCGGTCGTCACCGAGTCGACCTTCACACCAAAGACGTTCTGCACCGCCTCACGCACGTCCTGCTTCGTCGCCTTGCGATCCACCTCGAACACGTACTTGTTCTCGGCCCGAAGCTGCGTGTTCTTCTCGGTAATCAGCGGCTGTCGGATTATGCTCTGGAACCTGCTCACAGCGTCACCGCCTCTTCAAGTTTGCCCACCAGCTCTTTCTTGCACAGCACCACCGTGTCGCTCTTCAGTACCATCGCCGCATTCAGCCCCGACACCGGCACCACCTGCACGTTGCGGATATTGCGGCCGCAACGGTACATTGTCTGGTCACTGCCGTCGGTCACAAGCAGGCACCGCGCCCCGCTCAACGGCAACGCCTTCAGCATCGCCGCCACCGTGCGCGTCTTCGCCGGCTCGCAGTTCACCCCGTCCACCACCACCATACCCTCTTCCCTGGCACGCGCACTCAGCGCGTGGCGGAGCGCGAGTACGCGCATCGCCCGCGGAATCCGCGACCAGTACGAGCGCGGTTTCGGCCCATGGGCCTTTGCACCACGAACCCACACCGGTGAGGTGTTTGAGCCCGAACGTGCCCGCCCCGTGCCCTTCTGACGCCACGGCTTGGTGCCGCCGCCGCTGACTTCCGAACGCGTCTTGGCCCGGGAAGTCCCCTGCCGCTGGTTGGCATCGTACATGGCAAGCACCTGGTGAAGAAGCGCGGTGTTGACTTCACCGCCGAACACGGCGTCTGAGAACTCCACCGTGCCCACCTGCTTGCCGTCCTGAGAGAAAACCTTCACGTTCATCGTATCCGCACCTCGTCAGGCCCGATCGCTCAGGCAATATGCTTGCGTACTATCACCACACCGCTGGTCTTGCCCGGAATCGCGCCCCTCACAAACAGCAACCCCGTCTCCTTCTCGACACCCACCAACTGCAGCCGGCGAGTAGTACGCTGCTGGTTGCCGTACTGCCCCGGCATCCGCTTGCCTGGAAACACGCGTGAGGGGTACGTGTTGCTTCCCGTCGAACCCGGTTCGCGGTGGTTGGTGTTGCCGTGCGTCTCGCGACCACGCTGGAAACTGTGGCGCTTGATCGTGCCGGCGAACCCCCGCCCTTTCGTCACACCCGTGACATCCACGTATTTCGCCCCGTCCAGCACATCCACGCCGACCTTCTGGCCCGGGTTCGGGTCCTGCTCGCCCTCGTCAAGCTCAAACTCCTTCACCACACGGCACGGCGGCGTGTTCAGCTTCTTGAACTGCCCCAGTACCGGCTTGCTCACCTTCTTCTCGCCGCACTCGTCAAAGCCGAGCTGCACCGCCCGGTACCCGTCCCGCTCCACCGTGCGAACCGCATGGACCACGTTCTCGCCGGCCGCAATCACCGTAATCGGCACATCCTGCCCCGACTCGGCGTCAAACAGCCTTGTCATGCCCACTTTTCTGCCTATCAGCCCACGCATATCCACTCCCGTCGCCGCGTCGCAACCGAGCCGGCTTAGACCTTGATCTCCACGTCGACCCCTGCCGGCAGATCGAGCTTCATCAGCGCGTCCACCGTCTGCGGCGTCGACTCCAGTATGTCAATAAGACGCTTGTGCACCCGTGTCTCGAACTGCTCCCGCGACTTCTTGTCGGCGTGCGGCGAGCGCAGCACCGTGTACAGACTGCGCCGGGTAGGAAGCGGGATGGGTCCGGAAACCCGCGCCCCCGTGCCCTTGGCAGTGCGCACGATATCCGAGGCAGACTTGTCCAGGACATTGTGGTCAAACGACTTCAGACGAATGCGGATCTTCTCACCCGGCACGGTAGTTCTCCTCGAGTTACTACTCAACTATTTGCGTGACAACGCCGGCACCCACCGTCCGGCCGCCCTCGCGCACCGCGA
>CAZJJT010000517.1:0-3710 GCA_964546395.1 uncultured Fibrobacterota bacterium | reverse complement strand
AATGCGTTCGTCCACGAGCTGCATCATGTCCTTGTCTCTGCTCACGATCCAGACCTTGAACCCCTCCCCTGCCGCCTGTCGTGCAAGCCACGCGATGATGTCGTCGGCTTCGTACCCCTCCTTGCGCAGCGAAGGGATGCTCAGCGCATCGACCAGCTCGAACATCAACGGCATCTGCGCCTGCAGATCATCGGGCATCTCCTCACGGTTCGCCTTGTACTCCTTGTACATCTCGTGGCGAATGGTCGGTTTGGGGGTGTCAAACACTGCGGCGAGGTATGGGCAGTTGTAGTCCTGGAGAAGGCGCAGGACCGAATTGGCGAAGCCGAACACGGCACCGGTCGCGAGCCCTTCGCTGTTGCTCATCGGTGTACGGATAGTCGCGAAGAACGCGCGGTAGATCAGCGCATGGCCGTCAATGAGGTAGAGCCGTTTGTCGGTGCTCGTGTCGGGATGGGCCATGCCCTGCTCCTCGGTTCCGTCGGTGTTGCCAAACATACGCCATGCACCGTGTCCCGTGTCGGCAAGCTATTTTCGGTCACCACACAAGGAGGGGTGACACAACGCTATGGCCAACATCTTTTCGGACATGAAGTACGTGAAGAAGTTCAGCGGGGAGCGGGAGGACAAGCCGGGAACCGAGAAGAACCCGGTGGTTGTCACCGTACAGAGCGAGGAGCGCTCGAAGGAGATTCAGGTCCTGTGCGCGGAGAAGGGATGGGCGTGCGCGGTCACCGTCGACAAGGACCAACCGGAGGACACGACACAACTCGACCGCCTGCTGAATCCGCCCAAGCCCGTGGTAGCATCGGCGAAGGTCGGTCGCAACGACCCGTGCCCGTGCGGAAGCGGCAAGAAGTACAAACAGTGTTGCGGCAAGTGATCACGCGCGTTCGATGGCGTAGCTCTGACGAAACATCCGGGCATTCACTTCGACCCAGTCGGCCGCGAACTCGTTGATCGTCACAACCGGCTCCGCCTCCTCGTACGCGTCCAGTATCGCCTGCATCTGCGCCGCCATGAACTCTCTCATCTCTCGTGCCGACATGGGATGCTCCTCCGTGTGTCTTGTGTGACTGCTGTACCACGCACTGAGCAAAGCAAAGGGCATGCCAGTCGCGCCTGATGCGCCATCCGAGGCAGAAGCAGCACAACCGGTGACTGGGAGCATGGACTCAGACCTGCCGAGGGTGCGGTGCTGCTACCGCAGTAGCGGGTACGCGACCCATGCACGCGAGGGCGTGAATCGAAGGTCTGATCATTCGACCTCTTTGTTTCACAGAGGGTTACACCGCATCTTCGATCAGGATCAGGACCGAGTGCAGACCCCCCAAGGTTTGTGAAACTTCCCACCACCCGCGAGTGTTATACTGGGTGAACATGACTCAGCCTGACCGCAGACTGGAGCAGTTCGAATCCTTGGTGAGGAGCCATCAGGACATGGTCTATTCCACTGCGATGCGCATCACGGGCGACCCGCACGAGTCGCAGGATATCGCCCAGAAGGTGTTTGTGCAGGCGTGGGGGCGACTCGACGAGCTGCTTGGCCACGAGAACCAGGGCGGATGGTTCCGGCTAAGCGCGCGTAACCTCAGTATCAACCACGTCAAGCGGCACACCTGGCGGTTTCTTCCGCTCGGCGACCGATCCGATCCTGCGGACACGGGCTCGGAGCGGTGTGACTGGCTGTTTGACACTCGCGAACAGCTCAAGCACGCCCTCGACTCGCTCCCTCGGGCCCAGCGTGCCGTGATCGCGCTCCACTACTACGAGGACCTTCCGTACGAAGAGGTGGCTGAGTCGCTCGGGTGCACTGTGGCGAAGGTCAAGACCGACCTGTTTCGGGCGCGCGCCCGGCTCAAAGACAAACTCCGACTCCTGGAGGAACACGCATGAGTACGCCTCAACGACGTATCCCGGAGTGGACCGCTCCCGAGTCGCTGCTGCCGAACGTGCTGACAGCGGTGCAGGCGCGTTCGTCTCGGCCCGCCGCTGGCGGCTTCTTCGCCTGGTCGACGCCCCGGCGCGCAGCGTTCTTCGCCGCCGCTGCCGCGGCGGTAGCAGTGACAGTCGCCGGCCCGTTCCGCGCACTCGACTTCGATCTCGTCGTGGCGCTGGTGCGCTTGCAGGGATCGCTGGGAATGTGGCTCGCTGTCGCCACGACCCTTCAGCAGGTACTGTTCCACGCAGTCTCGCATGTTCTCCGCAACCCGATAGCAAACGCTGCTGCGCTGGGTGCCGTTGGGCTCATGATGGCCACATGGGTCGCGGATATCCAACTCATGCACCGTCTGCTTGTCTCAAACCGAAAGGGAGCACACACATGAGCACGCATACCCGACTGTCTCTGGTGCTTGCCGTCCTGGCGGCAGTAGTGTCTGTACAGGCGCAGGGCTGGTCTGACAGCACGGCAACCGATACAGCGCCCACCGTCGTCGCACACACACGTCCCGGTGTCGTTATCGACGGGTTCAGGATCAGCACGGATGAGGATGGACAGATCGTGCGGATATTCGGTGACGCCACGCTTGCGGCGGGCGATACCTGCCGTGAGCTGGTGGTGGTTGGCGGGTCGGCACGTGTGGATGGGCACGTGACGGGCGACCTCGCCGTAATCATGGGCCAATTGACACTCAACGGCACGGTAGGTGGCGACGCTGTCATTGTGGGCGGCACGGCAGACATCGCGCCCACCTCGCACGTCGCCGGCGACCTGGCGGTGGTGTTTGCCGACGCCGCTGTACCACCGACGGTCGGGGTTGGCGGCGACAGGGTAACGGTCGCTCCGTGGTTCGGCGCAATTCTCGCGGACCTCCAGCGCTACCTCCAGACCTGCATCCTGCAGGGACGGTTCTTTGCACCTGCACTACCGTGGACGATGGTGGTACTCGCAGGGCTCCTGGTTCTCGCGATGCTGGTAGCCGTGCTGTTTGCCGGTACGTTCACCCGGTGTGTCGATACGGCCGAGCACAAGCTGGTGCCCGCTCTTTTGACCGGCCTGCTCTCGCTTGTCGCCCTTGCTCCCGTGGCAGTCATGCTCGCGGTCACCGTTGTCGGCGTGCCGGTGCTATTCCTGCTGCTGGTGTGGGCAAGCCTGATCGGCACAGCTGCGCTCTGCGTGCTGGTGGGAACACGCGTGGTGCGCGGGTTCGGCGGCGCACAGGCACCGATGCTTGCGGCCGGAGCGATTGGTGCGGTGCTGTTTGCTCTGCTGGCCCTCGTCCCGTTTGTGGGCGGGCTGCTCACCCTGTTCGTCGCAACACTCGGGACCGGTGTGGGGCTCTATGCGCTGTTTGTCGTCGTCCGCGACGCCTCACGCAACGGCAGGAACGGCACCCCGCCGGCCCCCCCCTCTGCTGCCCCCGCAGCAACACCTGCTGGCGTACCGCAGGGCGAAGCCCAGAGCCAACCTCTGCCGCAGACACCTTCCGGGCCCGAGCGGTCCGCCCGTATCGCCACGTTCTGGCCGCGCCTTGGGGCGGCCGTGATCGACATCCTGCTGGTGATGGTGGTGTACTGGATGAAGGTTGGGGCAGCGGCGCACCACGCAGGGGTCTGTGGACCAGGCCAGGGCGGCCCCGGCAAGCTCCTCGTCCTGCTGCTGTACCTTGGGGTGATGTGGGCGTGGAAGCAGACGACGGTGGGCGGGTTGGTGTTTCGCCTGCGGCTTCGCCGCACGGATGGTGGAACGGTGACTGGTTCGGTGGCTA
>CAZJJT010000516.1:0-3722 GCA_964546395.1 uncultured Fibrobacterota bacterium | reverse complement strand
CGAAGTGTCAAAGAACAACTCAAATATAGCATTACTTACGTGTCATACCACTAGGCCGCAGTCGGCGGCGAGATGCTGCTTTCGAGCCGCATGACACGCACTCTCAGCGTCTCATCCCTGCTCATCTCGGCTTCAGCGCGCCTGCACGAGTGAATGACCGTCGAGTAGTCCCGTCCGCCGAACTGCGCACCAATAGTGTGCAGGGACTGCCGTGTGAGCCGGCGGCACAGATACATGGCGACGGCCCTCGGCAGCGCGACGTCACGCCGGCGCGTGTGTGCCGTAAGCTGGTTCGGTGTCGTCCCGAACGCCTCTGCGACCGCCTGCACGATGGAGGGGACCGTGGTCCAGACTGCTGTACCGGCGGAAGCCAGGTCACCGCAGATCGTCCGGGCGATATCAAGAGAGATATCCCGGCCGGTGAACGTCGAGTGCGCGATCAGCTTGATAAGTATGCCTTCGAGTTCGCGCACATTTGACGTGATGTTCGATGCGACGAACCCGACGACCTCGTTGGGCAGGCTGTAGCCGTCCGTTTCCGCCTTCTTCTTGAGTATCGCCACGCGCGTTTCGAGGTTCGGAGGCTGTATGTCCGCCATCAGTCCACCCATGAACCGACTAATGATATGCTCCATCATGTCGGGGATCATGTCGGGAGGACGGTCTGAGGTGAGCACGATCTGCTTGTTCTCGCGCAGAAGACGGCTGAAGATGCGGAAAAACTCCTTCTGATTGGCCGGTTTGCCGCTGAAGAAGTGGATGTCGTCGATGAGCAGCATGTCCACATCGTTGAATTTGCGGTAGAACGACGAGGAATCGTGCTTGTGTACCACGAAGTCGATGTACTGGTTGACGAATTCCTGGCTGGCCATGTAGACCACGTGTTCGGCAGTTTCCTCCTCCTGCGCAAACGCGCCGACCGCCTGCAGAAGGTGCGTTTTGCCCAGACCGGTGCCGCCGTAGAGGACAAGGGGGTTGAAGGATGTCTTCCCCGGGGCTTCTGCCACGGCGAAAGCGGCCGCGTGCGCCATGCGGTTGCTGTCGCCAACCACGAACGAGTCGAACGTGTAGTGCGAGTGGAACTGCCCGGGCCGATCGGTTGACTTGGGGACCGAACGTTCACGTGACTCGGAGATTGTTGCCGAGAGTGGCTCGACTATCCTCCAGTCTTTCTGCACCGGGACAAACGTAAGCGTATCAGTGTCAATGTGGTGCGCGCGAAGCACCTCACGGACAAGCGCTCCGAAATGCTCTTCAATGAAATCGGCGAACAACTGGTTCGGCACCTGGATGCATGCCGCGCCACCCTCCGACACCACCAGTTCTGTGGTGCGGAACCACGTCTCGAAGCTTGACGGCCCCACCTTTTGCTGTATAAGGGCGAGGCAGGAGTCCCACGGTGAACCGTTTGAGAGACAGGGGGTTGCGGCAGTTGTCAACATGTTATCAACACCCTATTTCCTTTACAGATAAGAAGTGTTGGAAACTGCTTTACACATGTCAATCAACACCGCGCTGCCCAAGGCGTATTCTCGGTAACATATTGATAATTATTATTTTGGGTTGGTTGATGTCACCAGAATTGGTTAGGTTCAACAAGTTGTCCACGAGTTTTCCACCAGCTGTCAACCTGTTATCAACATCGAGTTGTCAACACTCATGAAACTCGAACAGAACTGAATATACTACGGATTGGCTGAGAAGCAAACAGTTTTTTTGTCAAGCAGGGGACGATGCGGTGCTGCGGCAGCTGCAAGGGTGGAAAAGGTTGACGCAGTCGAAAATCGCCGATGTTTGTCAAGCAACTTGAGCGCTCAGAACGGCCGTACCCTCAGCCGCAGCCCCCGTCGGCGGAGCAGATCTACCCCCTTGCGCAGCGTGCTCAGCCTGGCGCGCGCATGCTGTACCTGTCGATGGAGTTGGCCGAACTGCAGCGAGTCCACTGCCGACGTAACCACGGAAAGCGTGTCGGTGAAACCGTCGAGGTGCGCCAGCACCGTATCGACGCGCGTGATGAGCGTGTCGAGTTCCGAGAGCAGTGCGGGGGCCCGGTGGGCGAGGCTGGCCGAGAAATGCCGCGCGGAATCGACGATCATGTCGACCGTGTCGAGCAGTGATGCGAACGACTGCTCCGCGGCCATGGTGAGGCCAATCATCTGCGCAAGGACCGAATCGATGACGACTGCAGCGCCATGGTACATGCCTACCACCGAACGGTGCGTCTCGTCCCCTTCGAGCATGCGCTGCGACACTGTGGCGAACCCGCGCAGCGCGTGTTCCAGCTGATCCACCATCCCGAGCGCTTCCGAGGGCCCTATCACGAATGCGGCACGGAGGGTGTCTGCGGGGTGCAGCACTCCCGCTTCGGGCGTTCCCGGCGAGAACGTCACGATGCGGTCGCCCATGATACCGAGGTCCACGATGTGGATCGCGTAGTTGGCGTAGACGGGTTGTGGAGGGCTGAACGTACACACGAGCAGGGCTTCGTGCTCGGTGCGCGTGATATCGCTGACCCAGCCCACAGCCACACCGTTCAGAAGAACGGGGTCGGCCAGTTTCAGCGCGCCGACGTTCTCGGCGAGTACCAGGCGCTCCTGCGTGGGTGCGCTCAGCGATTCGGCAATCAGCCAGCCGGTGACGACGACCACCGCGGCGAGCACGGCCAGGGCCACGTAGCCGATCTGCCGGTCGCTCATGCGAGGAGCTTCCTGACGGTCGCGACCATATCGTCGCGACTGGCCATCCGCTCTTCACCGCTGCCCATGTGTTTCACTTTCACCGATCCTGCTTTCGTTTCCTCACCGCCCACGAACACGGTGACACGGGCGCGTGCCGCGTTGGCCTGTTTCAACTGCTTCGACAGAGCCGCACGGCGAAGAGAGAACTCGGCGCCGATTCCCGCCGCACGCAGCTGCTGCGCGGCGGCGATCGCTTCCGCCGGGTACCCATCCTCCAGGCACACCACGAACACGCTGCTGCGTGCAGGCGGCTCGAGATGCAGTCCCTTGTCCTTCAGCAGCTCATACAGCACCGCGTCACCAGCCGCGAACCCTACCGCCGGCGTGGGCGGACCGCCATAGTTTTCGACCAGCCGGTCGTAGCGACCGCCTCCGGCAATGGCGCGCAGCGAGCGGTTGCGGTCGAGCAGTTCGAACACGATACCCGTGTAGTAGGCCAGCCCGCGCACGGTGCCGAGATCGAACACCGCGTAGTCGGAGAGACCGTAGCATTCCAGCAGCGACAGGAGCTCACGCAGTTGCGCCAGCGACTCGAGCGACTCGTCGATTGCCGCAAGCTCTTCCACCGACCGCGCGTCGAGCACCCGGGCAACCCGTTCGCGTGCCGCGCGTTCCGGGACCGTACCTTCGAGGTCCTGCACGTACTGCTCGGCCGGTATCTTGGCCTTGCGGTCGAGCAGTGCGTAGAGTGCGGCGCGCTGCTCGGGGGTGGTACCCGCGACAGCCAGGTACTCCTCGAGGATGTGTCGGCTGGAGATGTGCACGCCGAAGTCGCTTGAATCGAGCCCCAGATCGTTCATCATCGCCACGCTTGCCGCGATGAGTTCGGCATCAGCACTCACACCGGCCACGCCGAGGATATCCATGTTGAGCTGGAAGAACTCTCGGAACCGTCCGCGCTGCATGCGCTCGTAGCGAAACAGACGGGGGATCGAGTACCACCGCACCGGCCTGGCAATCGAAGTCCCCCTGGCGGCAACCATG
>CAZJJT010000515.1:0-3739 GCA_964546395.1 uncultured Fibrobacterota bacterium | reverse complement strand
TAACTTTACACCGCCGTCCTTTCCGATCAAAATGACCGTGAAGGCGCCCCCCTGCAGGACGCTGAGTCCGGCAGGATACTTGATGGAGAGCACCTGTCTGTCTCCGCCCCATGCCAGGCCGCATACCCCACCCAGGGCGTTGCTTCTGAAGACGGGCTTCTTCTGGCCCGACACCGCCACCGCGCGGTTCCCCTTGCCCGAGCGGTCTGCCCAGACGGCGCACGAGTCGCCGTCAGCACAGGATTGCGTGCCCGCGCTATCCTTGTAGAACGAGCTCAGATGGTCCAGGCACGCAACCAGACTCGTATCGGCCAACGGATCGTACGTGGCCGCGAACTTGGTGACCACAAGGGGCTCCTCACCGGTCGCGAGCTGCGCTTCCGGGGGCGGATTCTGCGGCTGTGAGGCAACGATTCCATCGGGGGACGCACACCCAATTGCCGCCACGAGCAACCCCGATGCGACTGCCGTCAGGAATCGCCGAATCTCTGTGATCATGATGGTGCTCCTTGACTGAGGTGCAGTGGCCGCAACAAAGAGTCGTTCCCTGCTGCGATCTATTGCCGAATCGAGCGACCCTGTCGCCGGTCGAGATCGATGCGCTATCTCGCTTCTGCTGCCCGAAGGGTGACGCGTGTCGTGCGTTTCGCTTCGGCACCGGCTGACGGCGCTTGCTGCATCAGCAGGCAGTGTGTCGCGCGCAGTGGCAATGACCCGGCGGCAGCGTCGCGGTCCTCGCCGGACACCCATATTCCAGCCACCGCTCTGCCGCATAGATCAAAGAGCCGGTCCGCCTCTTGCGAAGCCTCACGCGTCTTCCTGCAGGCGTGGGTCCTGGCGTTGGACATGCCGGTTACCCGAATCGTGTCGTATGTCGTGTCGCCACGCAGGTACATCACCGTCCCGTCCAGCGAGTTCTCAACTGCCACCAGTGATACCACATACGTCCCCGGAGTGGCATAGGTATGCTCAAGCGGGTTGGTGCACGACACTGGACTTCCGTCACCCAAATGCCAGTCGTACCCAATGATGTAGTAGTTCGGGTCGTTGACGTAGCACCCAGATGCGTCAAACGAGACGGTCAGGGGCGCTGGCCCGGACTTGGGCGTTGCCGAGATGACGGCGACAGGGAGTGAGATGTCTGCAGACGACGCGTTCTGTGCCGCCGCGGCGAGAAGGAGTGCAGCAGTCATCCGCCTCCCCGCACGAGATACGACGCGTCGAGCCGACGAGCCGCAGTAGTTCGAGATCATGGACATCCTCCGCGTGTGCGCCATGGCTTCAGTCATCTGGCCACGTGTTTCTGCGCGCTCGATGCACCACCGGCCCCGGACTGCCGAACGATGTACACGCCTGTGGCGGTCGCGCGGCCAATGGAGGCAACGGCAGACGATCCGGTTGCTCGCACAAGTCGTCCCGCGAGATCGTATGTCCGCACGACCTGGCATGCCGGGGTGCGTGGTCCCACGCACTGCGCGTCGATGGCACCCGTTGTCGACGCCGAGTCACAAAAGAACGACGTCAACGGTATAGTCCCCACGGAAGCGTCGCCTGGCTTCTGCCACCCCGGGTTGAGCCATCCCCCATCACGGTTGTACCAAACATATTCGAACCGGTGGTAGCCCGGCTGTAGCGTGATGGTGTCCGTGACGGAGTGGAAGCCCATGTAGTCGACTCCCTCGTTCGTAATCGTGCGGCTGTCCACGACCATGAGCGCAACGTAGTCGGCGCCATTGCGGAACGAATACGTGCCGGCAACGGTTGTCACGATCCAGCCGTGCAGCCGCATCGCAAACCCACTGGGCTGGTCGGCGAATAGGTAGCTGATGCCATTCTGAGTGATGCCGACCTTGGCCGGCTGCAGGTTCTGGTACGAACTGACGCTGTGAAGGGTGTCGCACGAGTAGTACTCATAGTCGAGGCCGTGCAGCGGCCGCCCTGCCACCTTCAGCGAAACGTCCCGGGTGGCTGTCTGGCCCAGGCCGTCGCGTGCCTGCAGCGTGAACGAGAAGCTCCCCTGTTGAGTGGGAACGCCCATGATTTTGCCGGATGCGGGGATGCCGCGAACGAGACCATACCCCGATGCTATTGTCAAGCCCGGCGGCAGCGCGCCCGCCGCAACGCTCCAGGTGACCGAATCGTATCCGAGGCGGGACACCAAGGGTATGTCGCGATCTTCGATTTGCGTGGCACTGCCGGCCGTACACCCGATGATGGAGCTGTCAAACGGCGTTGTCACGATCACCGGCGTGGTCGTTGACGATACGACGATGGTCCTGGTGACCGGGGTCGCGGCCAGATGCGAGGTGGTGTTCTCGGCAGACAACGTGAACGTGTAGCTCCCCGCGGCTATCGGCCTTCCCGCAATCAGGCCGGTGACGGCATCGAGTTGCAGACCCGGTGGGAGCGCGCCGGCACTGATGCTGAACGTGACCGGGGCCTGCGTTGCGCAGAAGCCGGTTGTATACGCGACATGGTCGTGGGCTGTCGGCAGCGAGTCATGGGCAATGATACGCAGGGTCGATGGGTCGACTCCTGCCAGGGGGTCCGCGGTAACCGCGGCCCACGCGCAATGCTGGATCTGCCTGGCGACGGTGTCGAGGAGCGCGCCATACTGCGAGGGTACTGGCAGGCCGCGCGGGTCGTCTTTGTAGATCGCCGCGAAGAACGTGCAGCCGACCAGGTACGACCCCACCGAGTTGGGGTGGATATCGTCCTGGTACAGGTCCCAGCCGCTTGTGTAGCCGGGGATCAGGCCGGCGGCGGCCAGATGGTTGAACTCAACAAAGGCCGCGAACACCGGAATCGCGAGAACGGGCTTGGCGTGACGGTTGAGCTTGCGCAGATTCGGCACGATCGCGTCAAAGTACAGCTTGGGACAACCGCCAGTACTGAGCTCGCTTCCCGGCGCTGGTCTCTTGAGGTAGAGCGAATCGAACCCGGCAGCGTCGAGATCGGTTCCGGCAGGTCGGTCGTTCTTGTTCCCGTTGGCACCGTACATGTAGAGCTGCAACGCAGGGCTGGTAACAAGCGCACGGCCGAGCATCGAGTCGGTGTAGAGCGTGTCTTGGCTCATCTGGTAGGTCTGCTCGAGTACCAGCACGTCCCAGGTGTAGTCACGTAGAGCGTACCACGGCGCACCCCATGGCATCTGCACGTTCCCGCCCTTCGGGTGTTCGTAGCACCAGGAGATGGGCGCTCCGGGGATCATCTGTCTGTCCCAGACATGTGTGTATCCACGCGACTCTGCCATCTCGGTGAACCCCGCGTAGTTCACCGCATCCATGTTGCTCGCGCCGATCATCTCGATGCGAAGGGCGTTGGCGTTGTGTGAGCATACGAGGATGACGGACGCTACATACAGCAAAATGCGGGACAGTTTCATGACAGTAGTTCCTTCCCTGCAAGTGCTCAGTCAAGCACGGAGACCCGTGTGGGCTCGGTCTCCCATCAATTGACAACCAGTTGCGGCACTCAGCAATGTACGCTGAATCCGGTGCCTCGGTCGATGTTTTCGTTGCCGCCATGCCCAAGAAACGCGTAATTTTCTGCGAACGCAGGGGGATGCGGAGGGAACCGGAACAGCCATTCACTGCGCTGCGGCCGCTTGGCGCGCTGGAACTACCGAGAACGGGCTACCTCACGACGGTACAGACGCGATGTGCGCCGGTGTCTCGCGCACTGTGCACGATCTCAGAAAATTACGCGGTTGATGGAGCGGAAGGCGACGAAAGCTCGT
>CAZJJT010000514.1:0-3739 GCA_964546395.1 uncultured Fibrobacterota bacterium | reverse complement strand
ATGCGGTCACTGTGCTGCTTGAGACGGCTGGTGAGTTCCTCGGTGAAATAGGCGCCGAAGTCGTTGCGGGTGGCGTAGTCGGACTGGGTGGGGGAGAAGCCGACGACGGCCAGCCTGACCGGCCGTCCCGCAACTGCCAGGCCGCCGGCGCTGTCGGCGAGTTGTGCCACGAACTCCGTGAGAGACTGCGACACGGGTGTCGCGCCGCTCTGCGGCGCCCGCTCTCGGCAGCCGGAAGCAAGGAGCAGGACCGCGGCAATGAGTGCGGCCCGTTTGTGTATGCGGACATGACAATGATGTGAAACCATATGGAATCCGGTGCAATATACAAAGCGTAAACGGCCCGCTTGACATCCCGTCGCTCTTCACGCATACTGTTGACATGGCCGACCACACCCCCCCGGCAACTGCCGTCGTGGCAGTCATCATCGTAGTGGTGCATACCGGCTGTGCTGTCCTGCTGCAGAGCCTGTGGGCCGCCGCGCCCACCGACATGCAGGCGGAGACCGTGTGGCAGTGGGTTGACTGGGTATGGTTTCCCACCGGACTGCTGTTTCCACCGGGCAACGACACCGTGCTGCTGCTGGGAGGACTTGCACACTGCTTGGGGGTGGCGGCACTGGTGCGCTGGGTGGTCATTCGTCGCAGCGGAGACATGGTTGGAGGAGGGTTGAGTGCACTGCCTGGTCGGTATCGGCCTGCGCGGAACCCGCCTCGTGGACACAAGCCGCCCCGTGACCGGCGCGCGTGGAACACTCCAGGGCTTCACTGGCAGTGGCCGCGCATGCTTGCGCCGTGCCGGACCACGGGGGAATGCGTGGTGGTACTCGTCCTCGGCGTACTCTGTGCGGCGACGGCGGTGACACTGCTGTGGCACAAGGCATGGAAACTCGACCGGGCGCTCTCCGAGCAGTCACGGGAGTGGATAGCGGTGCCTGCTGTTGTGACCCGCAGTCATATCTTCTCGAGTACGGTGGATCTGGGCTACGAAATAGGTGTCAAGATGACGTATGAGGTCGCCGGTCGACAGCACATACACGAACTCTACCGGTTCAGGAGCGCGGCTGCCCGAAGAGACCTTGAGGCATTCCGGCGCGATGCCGGGTACGAGGTGGGAGATACGGTGCGTCTCTATTACAACCCGCTCAGCCCGGGTGAAGCGGCCCTGACGCATCCGGCCGGGGGGCATGTACTCACCGTGACGATGGTGTGTGCATGCATACTTGCCCCGCTTCTTCTGACGGGTGGGTTCTCGGGGCTGCGCGGGAGGCGTATCAGGTAGCGTGGGTCGGAACGTGTCTGCGCGTCCGGATGCCGGGTGTCATTCAACTGTCGGGCGAGAAGGGTCCAGCTGCTCCTGGGGCAGATCGCAGGCCAGCACACGCGAACGCCGCCGGCGATCGTACGTGGCGCGGCGTGCGGGTGGAAGGTCGGCGGGGGTTGCGGCGCGGAACCCGAGTTTCAGAAACCAGTCAAACGCCTGTGTGGTGAGTGCAAATACACGGCGTATGCCCGAGGCGCGCGCGCGGGTCAGCAGGTACGACACAAGTTGGCGTCCGGTCCCTGCGCTCGCGAACTCTTCGTCCACCACCAGGGCGGCGATTTCGGCCTGGCGGCCGGGGTAGACATGCAGGGCGGCGCAGCCGTGCAGCGTACCATCGATTTCGTACAGCGCATAGTCCGCGAGGTGCTGCTCGAGGTGGCGCTGCGAGCGCTCGAGGAGGCGGCCCGACTCGACTGCGGGCTGCATCAACCTTTCGACCTCGGGAATATCAGCGCGGGTCATGGGGCGGACGTTACTGTGTTCGTTGGCGTAGACCATCAGGCCCGAACCGTGGTTCGAGAAGATCTCTTCGAGGAGCGAACCGAGGATACGCCCGTCGACTATGTGGGCACGCGGCACGCCCGAACCGCACGCCTGCACGGCGTGTCCGACCAGGACACGTGAGTTGCCCTGCCACGCGCTGCGCGGGGTCCGCTCGACAGCTTCACGGGCCAACTCGAGAGAGAGATTGGACACTGTGCCGTCCCTGCGTACCCCGGCTGCTGCCGGTGTGGAGAGTGAGAGGCTGCGTGCGAGCGGCAGGGGAGTGGCACCGGTGATAAAGAACAGCTTGGCGGCCTGCAGCTCGCGGCTGACCGTGACCGCGAGTTGGTGTGCCGAGACGTTGTATGCGGTGCCGCGCGGTCCCCAGCCGATCGTGGTGAATATCGGCACCACCCCGTCTTCGAGCATGCGACCGACCACGGCGCTCTGCACGCTGTCGACGGTACCGGCGCCCTGGTAGTCGATACCGTCGCACACGCCTATCGCGCGTGCGCGGGTCCAGTTGCCGATCGTGGTGTCGACACCGTGTTCGCTCAGCAGCGCGGTGAGCCTGTTGGCGACATCGGAGGCGGCGAGCTTGACAAATCTCATGGCATCGGGCCGCGTGATCCGTATATCGCTGTGCGTGGTCCAGCGGATGCGGAAGCGGCGCAGAAGGCGGCTGATGTGGTTGCGCGCGCCGGGCACGAGGGCGATGCGGATTCCCATGCGATGGAGCAGGGCGATGTCGCGGACAAGCAGGGGAAAGTACTGATGGTTGAGCAGGGAGTCGTCGATGGTTATCACGAACAACCGGTTGCGGTAGCGGTCGACGTAGCTGAACGCTTGACGGATGTTCTGGACCAATGTGGTTGACATAGGCGAAAGTGAAAATAGATGTTCGCGCGTGGAGGAGTAGTGGTGTATAGGGGCTGGCGCGGAGCACCCTGCGGGTGGCGGATCGGCAGCGACTTTCCTCTCGCCCGGCATACCACATGCGGTGCTTCGGTGGTGCCTGGCGCAGTATCCGTGGTGTAGCTGTGGCGAGAGTTGTATTCAAAGCGTTGAATCGCCGTTGGTTATGCAGACCACATCGGGAGACTTGTGAAATGATGCGGAAAAGATATTGACTTTTCAGGATCGCTGGGCTATATTAGCGCCCACGTTTGCGGACCGTGTGCGGGTGATGAGGGTCGTGCGAACGAGCGGTGTCGGGTTGGCCGAGAGGCAGACTTGACACGGTGGACTGCGTGAGATATATTTGGCGTCTGTCGGGCGAGAGCCCGGCCTGCTCTTTGAAAGTCCGGATGTGTGTGATTGGCTTCTGTTGAATGCACTTAGGGAACAATAGTTTTCTCTCTGTAAAACTTATGGAGAGTTTGATCCTGGCTCAGAACGAACGCTGGCGGCGTGCTTAATACATGCAAGTCGTGCGAGAAAGTGGAAGCAATTCCATGAGTAAAGCGGCAAACGGGTGAGTAACACGTAAGGAATCTGCCTTCAAGTCCGGAATAGCTCTGCCAACGCGGAATTAATGCTGGATGTGGTCCTGCGGGCGCATGTCTGCTTGACTAAAGATGACCTCTTCGTTTGAAAGTTATCGCTTGAAGATGACCTTGCGGCTCATTAGCTAGTTGGTGAGGTAACGGCCCACCAAGGCTTTGATGGGTAGCCGGCCTGAGAGGGTGATCGGCCACATTGGGACTGAGATACGGCCCAGACTCCTACGGGAGGCAGCAGTAGGGAATTTTGCGCAATGGGCGAAAGCCTGACGCAGCAACGCCGCGTGAGGGATGAAGGGTTTCGGCTCGTAAACCTCTGTTGATTAGGAAGAAACGTCGGGGGACGAATAGTCTCTCGGCCTGACGGTACTAGTCGAGGAAGCCCCGGCTAACTACGTGCCAGCAGCCGCGGTAATACGTAGGGGGCTAG
>CAZJJT010000513.1:0-3741 GCA_964546395.1 uncultured Fibrobacterota bacterium | reverse complement strand
CACACCTCGGTACCATTGACAGCAGAAAGACACCGCACGTACCCGTCGGAGCCACCGAAGAACACGTACCCGCCGGCAGCAACGGGCGGGGTGGGCTCTTCGTCGGGGAGATCATCGAAGCGCAGCTTTGTCACCGCCTTGACATAGTTGAACTGCGGAGCATGGTGCCACACGCGACGGACGTTCGCGGGATCGACCGGGATGCCGACCGTAGAGGAACCGCTGCGCGAGTTGTTGGCTCGGTGGGTGGGCCAGTCCGAAGCGTCGGGTACCACCGATGCCGACACCTGCCCGAATGCGGGGCCCCGCTCGATGCGGTCGGAACCGTCGGGCGCGGCATCACGGTCAAACTGGAAGCCACCCGCCGGCGCGTCGATATGAGTCGACCAGTACCGACTCGACCCGCAGAAGCAGGACGGGCGCATGAAGATCATCATGCCGTTGGACACGATGGTGCCCACGGTGAAACAAGGGGTCTTGTAGTAGTGGAGGCCGTGCGGGGTATTGGTGCGGAAATCCCAGGATGGGCTGTTGACATTGTAGTTGAAGTTGACCGACGAGTGGTACGGGGGGCACCCGATGTCACCGCGGGTCGGCCGTGTCAGCGGTGACAACGGGGCCTCGGGAACGCTCTGCACGATACCGACCTCTTCACCGGTGAGTCCGTTGAGCTGCAGTATGCCGCCGCTGGTACGCATCAGGTAGACGTCTCGCCCGTACGCACGAATCGGGTCTACGGCGATGTCGGACAGGTTGTCTCCCGAGCAGTTGCGTGTCCACAGCAACTCGCCGTTGTACACACTGTAAACACGCAGCGTGCTGGGAGGAAGCCCACCCCATACGCTGCCAAGGTTGTAATCGGGCGCCACCTCGTAGATACGCCCGCCCGATGTGACCATCGTGCCCCCACCGCCCGGCCGCTGGTAGCTCGTCTGCATGTAGGGCTTGTACTTTGCCTGCGGCAGCCAGGGGAACGCTGCTACCGAGTCCTTGGAGTAGTTGCTGTTGTTCGAGTCATACGTGTGCATCGGCCACACATCAACGCCCGAGTACTCAAGTCCCGTTATCACCGCCCACGTGCCGCCCGAAGCAGACACGGCGGCAGTCGAACGCACCCGCGATGCTGCGTCGATCCAGTTCTGCAGAGCGGCCGGTGTGATGCCGCCGCCCTCAGACGTTGCCCTTCCGATAAACGCCTTTCCGTCGGGAGCAAGTACCCTTTCGATCTCGGCGTACGAAATGCTCGCGAGGTCCGCGTCGGTCACGTTGGTGATGACGATGCAGTCGACAAAGCGGCTGACGTAGGGCATCACTCCCAGGGCCATCTTCTCGACACGGCACCGTATCTGCAGGTGCCCGGTGGGTTCCAGCAACGCCCTGACCGCGTCAAGGTTGGCCTGCACCGGGTCGAGTGCGTGGACTTTCATCGTGCTGGCATCGAGCATGGCACGGGCAAACTGGCCGTTGCCACAGTTGGGAATGGATGCAATCCCCGCGGTGCGCCCCAGTTGACTGAGCACCGCAGCGGCCAGCGCATCAGCCGCGGGGGCATCGAGGGCTTCGGTGGCACTGGGCCACAGTGCCATCACCAGCAGGCACAGCAGCTCAGGGCGGTTTGCCGGGCGACGTGGCTGCCTTGCATTGGACATGTACCCTCCATGACGGCGACGGTGGTCACTCATACAGGATTCAAGGTATGGCCGCTTGGGGAGACACGCCCGGAGATTATCAGCACATTATGTACTCTGAGATATATTACTATTACAGATTGGGGGGCAGAGCAGGATGCGAAGAGCAACGCCAGCACAGAAGAAAGCGCTCACGTTCCTGGTTGAGTTCATTTCGGAGCGTGCTGCAGAGGGCGAACGTCGCCTGCCCGGGATCAGGGCACTGGCCGAGGGGGCCAAAACGTCCCCGGTTACCATCGGTAAGGTCATAGGCTTTCTGCGATCAAAGGGCATCGTATCCGTGAGCCACCGCGGAGGCATCACAATCGCAGAGGGTGTTGACGTGGCGGCAGAACTGGGCACTCCTGCAGACCATGCGGCAGATGCCCAGCCGCACGTGGGCCGCAACGCTGACCGGCAGAAGTGGCAGCGAGTGCGGACCCGCATCTACGGCGATATCCTCGGCGGAGTCTTTCCCTGCGGCACGCGGTTACCCGGGCGCAAGGAACTCACGGCACGGTACCGCGTGAACGAGCGCACCCTCCGTAAGGCCCTCACCGATCTCGAAGACAAGGGGCTTTTCCAGACGAGCGGGACCCACACGACCGTCGCGCAACTCGGCCTTCGGGCAAAGAGGGGTGTCGTGCTGCTGGTGTGTGCCTATGGGTTCTCGGAAGTGCTGGAGCACTACAACCCGCGCACCCGGGAGCTGTACCGAGCGCTCGAGAGTGAGAGCATGCTGAACAACATCCGGCTCAAGCTCGTAAACCTGGAACAGGAGGAGGGCCTCGAGATTCCAGACGATGTCCCCGTGTACGGGGCTCTGGTCTGGGCCTGGGGGCTTGCGCCCATGCAGATCCAGCGTTCGGTTACGCAACTGCGCCAGGCGCAGCTGCCAGTTGCCATACTGAACGAGGGCGGCAACCCCGACCTGCACCAGGGCAGGGGGGCCGGGTCTCCTGTCCTGTTTAACCTGGGGTTCACTGCCCGGCCCGGCGAGGAGGTCGGTCACTATCTTGTCAAGTGCGGCCACCGTCGGGTGGCATACATCTCACATCTCCACCGCACCGAGTGGTCGCGGAACCGCTACGAGGGCCTCGTCCGCGCGTTCGCCGAGGCAGGAGTCGACGGGAGCATTCCCCTGGTCGCCTTCGACTTCACCGACTTCCGCGAGCGTCCCGGTCCATCCGCACTCGACCCGGGCGGCCGGCCTCCGGTCATCGAGGCGCTCGCCGCCACACTCAAGTCCGAGCGCGAACGCGTCGAGTTGAGCATCCGGTACGAGATGGCGTTCCACCGGACTCTGGTGCGGGAGGGATTGCGGCCACGCCTTGAACAGGCCCTCCGCACCGCCGGTGTCACCGCCTGGGTGACTGCCAACGACGATGTCGGGGTGACCGCCCTCGAGTACCTGCGAGAGCACAACAGGAAGGTGCCGGAGGACATGTCGGTTGTTGGTTTTGATGACAGCATGGAGGCGTTCACCAGCAAGCTGACCAGCTACAATTTCAACAATGCCGCTCTGGCGCGGGCCATGCTCCAGTCGGTGATGACTCCCCGGCGTTTCAGACAGCTGACCGACTGCAGCGGCCCCGTGGAGGTGAGGGGGTTTGTCAATGAGCGGGAGACCGTCAGCGTCAGGTAGATCGTAACACGCTGGCATCAGCAGTACCGCGGAACACAGCAACGGAGGCCTTGACTGCAGAGCGCCCCTCGAACGTGTCAGCACCCACGTGCAGGTGACCGGGCTGCCCGCAGCATGGTTCAGCGGCGGCTCACCTCGCACCGCAGGCGGTACGTGCCAGTGCCCGTCTGCACGAGGTAGGCCCCTGCGGGCAGCGAACGGCGCGGTTGCGGTGTCTGCAGCACCATGCCGTCCACGCGGTAGACCTGTCCCCTGCCGGCGGTCGAGTTGCCGGCCATGCGGCCATTCGGGGCCTGTCGGGTGCTGACCGCAGCTGCACTCTTCTGGAACACGGCAATGACTCCTGCCCCCGGGATGGCCACGCGGGCAACGCCGCTGCCCCCCACGTTGACCTGGCTGCCGTCAACGACGTACTGCGAAGCAGTCGTG
>CAZJJT010000512.1:0-3743 GCA_964546395.1 uncultured Fibrobacterota bacterium | reverse complement strand
TGTCGGCGTCGCTCACGCTGGCAATCATGACGCTGCCCGTGATCATCGCGAGCACCCGCGAAGCGCTGGCATCGGTACCCATGCCCTTCCGCGAGGCATGCTGGAACGTGGGAGCCACACGCTGGCAGACCATCAGGGCCGTCGTGCTCCCCAACTCCATCAGCGGCATCCTCACCGGCGTCATCCTGCAGGTGAGCCGGGCCGCCGGCGAAACCGCACCGATCATGTTCACCGGGGCCGTATTCTACAAAGCGGTGCAGCGTGGCGACCTGTTCGCCTACAGCCTTACCGACCAGTGCATGGCGCTGTCGATGCACCTGTACACGGTGGCGACCCAGGTGCCCAATGTCAAGGAGTCCATCCCCTACGCAACCGCGGTCGTGCTGCTCGGATCGGTGCTGCTGGTAAACGCCAGTGCCATCGCCCTGCGGGTGTGGCTCCGCAACCGCAAGAAGTGGTAGCAGCGATGGCCGACGCGACCACCAAAACTATCGAAGTGCGCGACTTGCGGCTGTCGTACAGCGGCAGGGAAGCGATACACGGGGTCTCCTTCGACGTGTACCGCAACGAGATCCTGGCGGTCATCGGCCCCGCCCAGTCCGGCAAAACGTCGCTGCTGCGCTGCATCAACCGCACCATCGACTTCGTACGCGGCGCCGCGGTGTCGGGCAGTGTCACCGTCGATGGCGAGGATGTGCGGCAGACGAAGGACGTGTTTGCGCTCCGGCGCAAGGTCGGCATGGTGGCCCCCCTCCCCGTCGGACTGCCACTGAGCATCTACGATAATGTCGCGTTCGCCCCGCGCTGCTCGGGGCTCACCGCGCATGCCGACCTCGATGCGATAGTCGAGAAGTGTCTCAGGCAGGCGGCGCTGTGGGACGAGGTGAAGGACCGCCTGAACAGCCTCGGAACGGCGCTGTCGGGCGGCCAGCAGCAGCGCCTCACCATCGCGCGCGCACTGTCACACCGGCCCGAGATCCTTTGCCTCGACGAGTTCTCGATAGCCATCGACCCGGTCACCACCATGCGTATCGAGGACGTGCTCAAGCAGCTCCGCAGCGAGATCACTATCGTGCTGGTGACCAATCTCACCCAGCAGGCACGGCGACTCGCCGACCGTACCATGTTCATGTGGAAAGGCGAGATAGTGGAACTGGACCGCACCGAAGTGATTTTCTCCGATTCCCCCGCGCACAAAGAGACGTACGAGTATGTCAACGGGCTTTTCGGCTGACAGGCACGACCTGATGAACGCACCCGAATTCAGCATAGAGACACGCGAGCTGAACCTGTGGTACGGTTCGTTCCAGGCGCTGAAGAGCAACACGTGCGATATCCGCCACGGACAGATCACATCACTTATCGGGCCGAGCGGCTGCGGCAAGACCACCCTGCTGCGCTGTTTCAACCGGATCAACGAACGTTTCACCTACGTGCGCACCACGGGCGATATCACAATCCTCGGCACAAACATCTTCGCCCCCGACGTGTCGCTGGTGGAGTTGCGCAAAGCGGTGGGCATGGTGTTCCAGCGGCCCAACCCCATGCCCATATCGGTGTACGAGAACGTTGCGTTCGGACTGCGCATACACAGCGCGCGCGGCGAACTGAGCAGGGCGGACGTGGACACGGCGGTGGAGAAGGCGCTCACCGAGGTGGGCCTGTGGAAGGACCTGAAGGACCGGCTCAACGCCCGGGCGACCTCACTGCAGCTCGAACAGCAGCAGAAACTGTGCATCGCCCGCGTGTTGCCGCTCAAACCTCAGGTTATCCTCATGGACGAGCCCTGTTCGGCGCTTGATGTTGAGGGGACCCGGGCAATCGAGGAGTTGATGTTCGAACTCCGCGGCCGCTACACCATGGTGATTGTGACCCACAGCATGGCCCAGGCCCGCCGGGCCAGTGATGAGTGCATCTTCATGTTGATGGGAGAACTGGTGGAACAACGGCGCACCACCGACCTGTTCCTCAGCCCGAGCGACCCGCGCACTGCGGAGTACATCGAGGGACGCTATGGGTAGGGATCCCCTGGCATTGCACACGCACCGCCCGCGCGTGGCCATGTAGCATATTTACCGTCAGTGGAATGTCCACCCGGTCACGGGAAACCACCCTCGATGGCGCACCATCTGTACCGGCACATGTTGCTCTGTCTGTGCGCTGCCCTGCTCTCCTGCGGGGTGGTGTCGGACGACTGCTGCAGTGCTGATGCCTACACTTCAGACCACTTCACCATCTACTACAGCGTCATCGACTACTCGTTCCCGGAAATCGAGCGGATCGCCGAGCGCAAGGAGCGCCTGCTGGCGCGTATCAACGGACTGCTGCAGGTGGAGTTCGACGGGATGATCGAGGCCCACCTCGAGGCCTCGCCCTGCTACTACGGCTACGCCTACTACGACGGTCATACCGAGGAGTCACGCGGGTACGTGATGGAGGATGACGGGCACGAGATAGTCCACATCGTCTCGTATGCCGCACTCGGGTACTCACAGAGCCGGTTTATGACCGAGGGCCTGGCGGTGTTCATCGAACTCGACTTCGAGTACCAGAACGCAATCGAGCAGTTCGTGGAGGAGTACGGGTGCGTGAGTCTGGACCGCGGGGGGCCCGCACAGCAACTGGCAAGCGGCAACTTCCCCGGCTGCTACTTCGATTATGTCCAAGCGGGCGCATTCGTGTGCTACCTGGCGCAGGAGTACGGGGTCGATTCACTCAAGGCGTTCTACCGCCAGAGCTGCAGCTACACCGGGACATGGCTCGAACAGGCGTTCGAGCAGACGTTCGGCAGAACCGTTTGGCAGGTTGAACAGGCATTTTGCGACAGGTACATGCCCGAGCGCATGTCGTGTCCGTTCTAAACGTTCTCAGGGAGGTGTTTCGGCATGAAGGCATTCCGACTGCTCGCGATTCCGTTTCTCGCCGCCCTGCCGGCATGTGAGGATGACCCGGCACTGGTCCTCCCCGAGGAGCAGGAGACCGCCCGGCTCAGCGGCTACGTGTACCCGAGTTCCGCCGAGGCGGTCGTCTACCTCGAGGACGCGGCGGTGGTGGACTCGACAACGGTGCGGGCGGGCCGGGAGTTTTTCCTGCTCGACGGGGTAGCGTACGGCATCTACCAGTTGCGGATCGTGGCCGAGGGCTACGGGACTGTCACGCGGATCGTACCGGTCGAGCACCAGAGCGTAGTACTGGGCACGTTCTACCTCTCGGAGGGGCCTTCCCTGGTAAGCTCCGTGGGCACGTCGTTCGGCTCGCGCATCGACTCGTCCGACTATCTCTACGGCGACACCGCCCTGCGTGTCGCCATCGGTTTTTCCGAAACGATGGACACGGCCCGCACCTCCTCGGCGGTATCGTTCATTCCCGAAGTCCGGCACTGCAGCCGCGTGTGGTCGAGCGACCGCGAGGACCTGTCGGTGTACCTCAACGTTCTCGACATCCTCGGCAGCGACTCATTCGTTGTCCAGCTCGACACCGGTGCGCAGACGCTCTACGGCACCCCCATCGACCAGCCCCTCCGCCGCGCGTACGCGATTGACCCGGGCGCCGCGGCCCGCCTGGGTTTCGAATCCCTCGTCTACTCACAGTCACCCAACCACCGCGCCAGCGAAGTCGCGGTGAGCGTCAGCCCATACTACCAGTTCCGCTGCGGTGTGGACCACGCCGCCGCCGAGCAGGCGTTCTCCATCACCCCTCCCGCTCTCGCCAATTTCTTCTGGCAGACAGGCTCCATCGGGTCC
>CAZJJT010000511.1:0-3747 GCA_964546395.1 uncultured Fibrobacterota bacterium | reverse complement strand
CCGCGGCTGGGTTGACGGTCGAGCAGGTGGTCGCGCGCGCACGCGAATTCCAGCCGAAGCTTGCGGTACTCGACACTTCCACGCCCAGCGTGAGCACCGATGTCGCGATGGCGGCACAACTCAAGGAGGCCGTCCAGGGCGTCTTCACACTCGTGGTCGGCGTGCACGTTTCGGCGCTTCCGGAGGAAACGCTGGCAATCGACCCGCGGCTTGACGGTGTGGCGGTGGGGGAGTACGACACAACTGTCGTGGAACTCGCCGCGGCCCTGCAGGAAGGGAACGCACCCGAAGATGTGCCGGGGCTTGCCGTGCGGCGCGCGGACGGCAGCGTGGTGCGGACAGCCCCGCGCGAGTTGATGGAAGACCTGGACGGCGTGCCGTTCGTGTCGAGGGTCTATCGCACGCATCTCGATCCGCGTCCGTACTTCTATGGCCACAGCCGCCATCCACTGGTGGTGATCGTGACCGGGCGCGGCTGCCCGTTTCGCTGTACCTACTGTGTGGTGCCACAAACCATGATGGGGCACCGGTACCGGAAGCGTTCGGTGGCAAACGTCGTCGAGGAGTTCCAGTACATCGCTCGCGAGTTCCCCGAGGCGCGCGAGATCATGATTGAGGACGACACGCTGACCGCGGACAGGCAACGTTGCCGCGCGTTTGCACAGGCGCTTATCGACGCGCGGGCGACACGGATCCCGTGGTCGGCAAATGCGCGGGCGGATGTCGATTACGAGACGATGAAGCTCATGAAACGCGCGAACTGCCGGTTGTTCTGCGTGGGGTTCGAAAGCGGCGACCAGCGGATCCTCGACAATATCCGCAAGGGCACCGATATCGAGACCATACGGCGTTTCGCCCGTGATGCGCGGCGGGCGGGGATCATGGTGCACGGGTGTTTCATGGTGGGCAACCGGGGAGAAACGCGCGAGACCCTGGCCACGACACTGCGGTTTGCCAAGGAGATCAACCCGGACACCGCGCAGTTCTACCCGATCATGGTCTACCCGGGCACGGCCGACTACGCCTACTTCAAGGAGCGAGGCTGGATTGTAAGCAGCGATTTCCGCGACTGGCTCACCGAAGAGGGGTTGCACTCCTCGGTGGTGTCCAACCCCGACCTCACCTACGAGGAGTTGGTGCGCTACTGTGACCGGGCACGACGCGAGTTTTACCTGCGGCCGCGCTACCTGGTGGGCAAGGCCTGGCAGACCGTGCGGCATCCGGGAGAGGCAGGCCGTAATTTCAAGGCATTGGGCACGTTCAGGCGCTATCTGTTTCGTTCCTCGGTGTAGGGGTGACGGACATCCATGGTTCGGGCTGCGACAATCGTGCTGGTGGTTTCGATGGCGCTCGTGGCGCACACGTACCTGCTCTACCCGCTTGCGCTGCGTGTGCTCGCTCGGCTGTTCGGCCGTCCCGTGCGCCGCGACGAGTCCTACGCGCCCAGCGTGGCGTTCCTGGTGCCGGCCTACAACGAACAGCGGGTGATACTCAACAAAATCCGCAACATCTTCGCGAGCACGTACCCGCCCGAGCGGATCACGGTCTGGATCGGCTCTGACAAGTCAACCGACCAGACGAACGCCGTGGTCAAAGAATTCGCTGGTCACGACCCGCGTGTGCGGTTGCTGGTTGCAGCGCGCCGGGTGGGCAAGACCGGAATTCTCAACGAGATCGCACCGAAGATCGATGCGGAGGTGATCGTCTTTACCGACGCCAATACGATGCACCGGCCGGATGCGCTGCGGGCGATGGTGGCGGCGTTTGCCGACCCGGCGGTGGGAGCGGTGGCCGGCCAGATTGAGCACGCCCAGCACGATGCGGGAATCCGCGAGGAACGGCTGTACCGGACGTTCGAGGTGGCACAGAAACAGGATGAGGCGCTGCTGCACAGTGTGATCGGTGCGTTCGGCGGGTTCTACGCGGTGCGCGCGCGGTTGTTTCGGCCGATCCCCCGCAACGCCTACTCCAACGACGACGTGCTGATCCCGATGAACATCGTGCGCCAGGGCTACCGCGTGTGGTACGAAGCGGGCGCGGTGTCGACCGAGGACTCCACCGAGGATCTGCGCCAGGAGTTCCGCCGGCGGGTGCGTATCGGGGCCGGCAACTACCAGTCGCTGGTGTGGCTCGCCTGGCTGCTTAACCCCCTGCACGCGCGCGTCTGGTTCTGCTACGTGTCGCACAAGGTGCTGCGGTGGCTCGCACCGCTGCTGATGCTGTTTGCGCTGGCGTCGCTGGTGGTACTCGCCGTGCTGACTGCCCACCCGGTCTGGCAACTGTCGCTCGGCATCGTGATCGCCGCCACTGTGGCCGCGGTGGCCTCACCGATTGCCCCGCTGCCGCTGAGTCGCACACTGTTCTATTTCCTCGCGATGAACACCGCACTCCTCGCGGGCCTGGGCAAGTTTCTCACCGGTATCCGCACTGCCGCGTGGGAGCGGACCGCACGCGGCTAGTCTTCGCCCGACTCCTGCTCCTTCTGCTCGACCTTCCTGTCACTCTGGACCACTATCGTGTGGCGCACGCCGGGGTCGTAGATCTCCTGGACCATCTGGGCGTACACCGCTCCACCCCGGAGCTTGTGCGAACTGCGGTTGAGCAGTGCAATGCCACCAATAGCCGCACCCATGCCACCAAGATACACGCACGGCTGCTGCATCGTGTGCTGTTGCACCCCATCAAGTCTCAGTATTCAAAGCGCCGTTGTGCCGACCCGCTTCGCCACGTGACCGATGGGAGCGGGAACACCGGTGCAGCCACATCCATGCGGGTCCGGGTCTGTGGACCGGTATCTGTCCACCCGCCACCCGGGGTAGTCGCTCGACTATCGCTGGACGAAAACATCACGAGCAACTGCGAAGCTCGTGCCGGCTGCCCTGCATGCATACATGCCCCGGGCCATGCCTGCGGTCGCGACCAGGATGTCACGGTTTGCTCCCGCGGCCCGGTACGTGGCGTGCATGACCTTCCTGCCCGCCAGGTCGTGCATGTCGACGGTGATCTCACCTGCGGCGCCGTGCGGCAGGTGGATACGCAGTGCGCAGCCGTCAGCCCTCGGTCCTATCGCGGCGTCGCGCCATACGATACCGTGCAAAGAGGGCGCCGGTGTCCCGCCTTCGATGCTGACCACAACATAGTCGGCACTCGTCTTCCCGTTTGCCTGCACAACGACCAGTCGGGCAATGTACGTTCCAGTGTCCGCATAGGAGTGGGCAGCAGCAGGGGAGGTCGTCTCATAGACAGGGTACGTCCGTCCCGGGTTGACGAGCCCCTCGTAGGAATCGAGTCTCCCCACGGGCGAAATCACATCTCCGAAGCTCCACCGGTAGCTGACGATGGACTCCCCGGAGGCAGCGGATGAGCCGGATGCGTCGAATGTCACCCTGGTACCGGGTGCCGCCACTGTCCTGTCGCCTGTCAGTCGTGCTGTCGGCAGTTCCGTCGTGTCCAGTCCGGCATGAGAGTACGATACCACCGTGCTCCAGACTATGTCCTGGATCTTCAGGAAACTCTCAGCCGACACGCCGGCAGCGCTCGGGTCGGACACCGCGGGAGTGTTGACAATCTGGTTGTAGGTGGGCAGCCCGTGCGGCCTCTGTTGGTATACGGTCGCGAAATGCGTGAGTGCGGTGAAATAGTGCCCGAACTGCGTGAGATGGCTGCCCGAACCCCACAGTGCAGAGGTGTCCAGGTCGGTGATGAGTCCGTCCGCGGAGACCCGAGTGCGCCCGCCCGACGATTGTT
>CAZJJT010000510.1:0-3750 GCA_964546395.1 uncultured Fibrobacterota bacterium | reverse complement strand
GACCACAACTGGCGTTCACGTGCAGTTCGAACTTGTGGGCCGCGTCGGCCGCCTGGTCAAGCCGATCGAGTTCCTCTGCCACCTTCGCTCCGGTTGCGTTCGCGTAATGGCCCGTGTGCAGCTCGACATGGGTGGCACCGATACGCCTGGCGGCCTTGATCTGCTGGACATCGGGATCGATGAACAGGCAGACGAGGATGTTGTTGTCCTGGAGCGTTGCGATCCGCTTCGCCAGGTCGTCTTCGTTGCCGCGAACGGTCAGTCCGCCCTCGCCGCCGTGCTCCTCGCGCCGCTCGGGCACCAGGGTCACCATCGACGGCAGTACGTCGATCGCAAGCGTCACCATATCGGCGGTAGGCGCCATCGCCAGGTTCATGTGCGTGGTCACCACCTGCTTCAGCAGGTAGATGTCACGGTCCTGCATGTGACGGCGGTCTTCACGCAGGTGGGCGGTGATACTGTGCGCGCCCGCCAGTTCAGCAACCACCGCAGCCTGCACCGGGTCGGGATCGCGCCCGCCGCGCACCTGTCGCAGTGAAGCGATATGGTCGATGTTGACGCCAAGTCGTGGCATGGGCCGCTCCCTTCATTCTCCCGCGTGAACCAGTATGTCCGACACGTATACGTAACGCACCCCGTTGGCCACGAACAGCTCGCGGCTGCGGGTCAACGCATCCGCAAATGCTGCCGTCGCCGGCGCAGACACCAGCACGCTGATCGTCTTGTGCGCCCGGTGTACCAGCGTCTGCATGTACTCCTCGATGGCAGCAGGTCCACTCTTCTCGCTGATAGCGGCGTCGAGTTGCCGGTAGGGAAGCTGCAGACCGGTCGCCACTTGCGCCACGAGCGACTGCGGCGAACTGCCATCATCCACAAAATACCCATGAAGACGCTTGATCTGCGAGAGTACCGCCCGCGTCGCGCGCGTGTCCTCGAGGATCCGCGACCCGCCCACGTTGCAGAAGCCCGCGAAATTGGGTATGTTACGCGAGGCCGACGAGAGCACCCCGGCAATCTGTTCCTCGGAATGGTGGACCATGATCGGCGTGGGCCCGGGAGAGGCGCCGGTCCTGTTCTCCATGGGGACCTCGATGACAATCTCCTTGCGGTAGTGCTCAGCGATACGCGCGGTCCAGTTCGACTTGTCTTCGTGGCCCGGCAGCGAGACAGTCAGTGGGTCGGGGAACGAGAGCAGCTCGTTAGTGGTCTGGTTGGGTTCGAAGCCGAAGCCACGGACAAGGAATGCAACACTGCCGCTGCGGCTGTGGTACCGTTCGGCCCAGGTGCATGTCAGGCGGACCTGCTCCTGGCCCGGGCGGCGACTTTCGTACTCCACCGTCAGCGCTGCCCTGCCGGTCCCGCGAAGGCAGTCGGTAACGTGATAGGGCGTGTGCCGGGCGGCATCGGTGAGCAGCCAGGCAGTCTGCTCCAGGGGGCGGCCGCGCGGGAGTTCGGCGCTGAGTTCACGCACCCGCTCCTCGAGGAACAGCTGCTCGTGCAGCGAGGATGTGTCGACCTCGAGAGTGGCAAACACTCCGGCAAGATTGACCATCAGGTCCGGGGTGTTCCGTGCGTGCGGTGTGATTGTCGCGGTTCGGGCCTGCCGGAGGCGAGAGATCAGTGACCCAACCCGGCTGTCCTGGCCGCACCCGGCCGCATACATGACGGTGAGCGCGCAGCAGAGCGGGAGCAGGGCGGGGAACCGGCGATCGGACATAATATTGTGGGCGCCAATCAGGTGTCTACAGTGTCAGAAGAATATAGCCACGGCTGTGGCGGGAGTCAAATCGACCCGTGACGGACAACGTCGGCCGCGTGAAGGTACTGGCCCTGCTGGGACCCACTGCTGTGGGCAAGAGTGCACTTGCCCTCGAGTTGGCCAGGCGGCTTGGCTGTGACATCGTATCGTGCGACTCGCGCCAGGTATACCGCGGCATGGATATCGGTACCGCGAAACCGTCGGTTGCCGACCGCCGGAGCGTCACCCATCACCTCGTCGATACCATCACGCCCGACCGGCAGTGGTCGGCGTTCGACTTCGCGGCCGAAGCGGGCCGTGTCATACGCGGACTGCACGGCCGGGGGAGGCGGGCGCTGGTGTGCGGCGGTACGGGGTTCTACTTCCGGGCGCTGCTCGAGGGTGCTCGCCACACGGGTGCGGCGGACGGCGAGTTGCGGCAGCAGTTGAGCGAACGAGTGGCGCGCGAAGGGCCTATGGGTGTATTTTGTGAATTGAAGGCGGTCAATCCGGCTGCCGCCCGCCGCCTGCATCCCAACGACACGCGGCGGGTCATACGGGCTCTCGAGATTCACCACGCGACCGGCCGCTCGGCGGCCGGACTCAACGAGCGCGCACAACCAGCGAATGCGTTTGACTGCTGCGTGGTGATTGCATCCCGGCCAAGACAGGTCTTGTACGACCGAATCAATGAGCGTGTGGATGCGATGGTGCGGGAGGGGTTGTGGGAGGAATTCCGGGCGCTTCGGCGCGCCGGATACACTGCTGAGTCGCCGGGAATGCTGTGCCTGGGGTACCGCGAGTTGTTCGCGGTCGAGAGTGGTTCAATGAGTTTGAACGAGGCCGTAGAGGCCGTCAAAACACATACCCGTCAGTACGCGAAGCGCCAGCTCACCTGGTTCCGCCATCAGTGTGTGGGCCGATGGGTCGAAGCGGGTCAGCATGACACGCTGGAGCAGATCCTCGACGTGTATGGGGTGTTTCTGTGACATCGATTGCAGCAACTGCTATTTCTCTTCTAATCCCTCAGAAAGGAGCCATCGCGCATGGCTTTCCAACCGCGGCAGAACAGGCCCTCGTACGCTTTCAGACCGAACAAGGGTGAAGGCAACTCGAAGTATCCGGAGAAGAGCGGCAACTACAGCCCCAGTGCCCGCTATTTCTACGGCGGTGCCAGCCAACCTCCTCAGCACCAGCACCAGGGTCAGAACCAGCACCAGGGCCAGGGTCAACACCGCCGCAACCAGCACAAGCGTGATTCGCACGGGCACCAGAATGACCGCGTCGTGAAGCAGAACGACGTGATCATCAGGCTGCTCAAGGAGATCCGTGATCGTCTCCCGGCTCCCGCCATGACCGAGACCGAACGGGCAGCGCAGTCGCGCGACCATGAGCGCAACGAGGTTCCTCAGCAGGACACCGAGCAGCAGTCCGGCGAGGTAGAACAGTTCGACGGCAATCAGCAGGAAGAGGATGACGGGCAGGCGCGGTTTGCGCTGGCGGACGAAACGGTCGATCCCGAAGAATGACGAGGGGATGTATTTTGACCGGCCTTGCTGTCGTGTCTCGGCAGTGTTGTCTGACCAAACCAACCCCCTGAGCCCGGAGGCTCCCGTATGAACTACTCGTTGCTGTATGCGGCCGGCGCAGCAGGCGTTCTGGCCTTGCTGTTTGCCCTGTGGAAATCAGCCTGGATCAACAAGCAGGACGCAGGCACCGACAAAATGAAGGAAATCGGAGCGGCCGTGCGCGAAGGCGCGATGGCGTTCCTGGCACGCGAATACAAGGTGCTGGCCATCTTCGTCGCTTCCGTTGCCGTCCTGTTGGCACTCGGCAACAAGGGCAGTGTCAGGCTGGTTGCCGTCTCGTTCGTCGTTGGTGCCGTCTGCTCGGGTCTGGCAGGGTTCTTCGGCATGCGGGTTGCAACAGCTGCCAACATGCGTACCACCAACGGCGCGCGTACCGGTCTGCCGAAGGCGCTGGCAGTCGCGTTTTCCGGCGGTGCGGTGATG
>CAZJJT010000509.1:0-3756 GCA_964546395.1 uncultured Fibrobacterota bacterium | reverse complement strand
CTATGTTAGGAATGAGTTCTGCTGTCCCTTGACGGGGGAGACAGAATGAGGCTACCTTCTTCATTGGCTGACATTGATACAAAGGGAAGGAGGCAGCCTCATGCGTAAGATACGTGAGTACGTGCTGAAGGGCAAGGAAGTGTTTGTGGGCATCGATGATTCGAAGCGGACGTGGAAGGTGTGTGTTCGCAGCGGTCGACTGGTGGTGCACGAGGCAAGCATGCCGGCGCAGTATGAGGTTCTGCGCAGCTACTTCAGGAACAAGTTTCCCAATTGCAGGATTCGGGTGACATACAAGGCCGGGGTTGTCACTTCGTTCCTGGGTCTGATACCCAGTGACTACTCCACCGGAGAGCAGGAGCGCAAGGGTCACATTACCAAGCAGGGCAACCGCGTGGTACGCACGTGTCTGGTCGAAACCGCATGGTTGGCACTGCGCCACGACCCGGTGCTGCTGGAGAAATACCGGCGAGTCGCAGTGCATGACGAGCAACTACGGTCCTTCGAGGACGTTGATAGGTTGGTCAGCACTGCGTTCACATAGTCGTACAGAAAACGGTGCCGCGAGCACGGATAGCGGGATGGGAGACTCTCTTGGGTGATGGACGTTAACCGCACATGCCTCGTGGGAGGCAGATGCCCTGCGACTTGACTTCCTACAGAGCGGCCATCGCCACTATCCATGCGGCAGCGCGCACTCGGACCTATTCCTTCACTACGACCGGTCTGCACGGTTCTCTGCCGTCGCCATACGATACAGAAACGACATAGATGCCCGCCGGCACGGCGCCCGCTTGCACCAGCAGCGTCGTTCCGCGGACCGGCACCGTACCGGTAAAGACTGTCTCGCCGGAGACAGCGCACATGCGCAGCGATGCCGTGCCGTGGCCGGCCGGTGGCGACACCGGGACGAGCAGGATGCCGCCGGCATACGACGCGCTCTGTCGGGACATGCGGGACCGGGCGACGGCTGACTGGGGCCTGGCCGCATCCGGGTCCGCCGGCGATGTTACAATGACACCATTCTCGCCTACAGCCACGAACCGCCCATCGCCGAATGTCCCCGAGGACAACTTCAGCGCGGTGCCCGAACTAACAGGACTCCAGACGGTCCCGTCCACCGAGACGAATATCGCGCCCGAGTCACCGAAGGCCACGAACCGGTTGTTGCCGAAGGTGACGCCGTGAAGGTTCCGCGAAATCCCGGAGCTTGGCCGGCTCCACGTGCTCCCGTCAGGGGACGTGCGCACCTGCCCCGCAAACCCCACCGCCACATAGCGCCCATTGCCGTACGCAACCGAAGTCAAGCTCGCGTCTGTGTCCTCTGGGTCGAGAGGGACGTCCCACGTCCCGCCATCCGGCAACACGATGATGCAGTTGCCGACCCCCACGAACCGGCCGCCTCCGTGTGTCAGCCCATTCAGTTGCTCCTCGAAGACAACCGATGCCACGGTGTTCCACGCTACGCCGTCAGGTGACGACAGGATCCACTGGTTGCCGGCCCCGGAGGTCCACCCCAGAGCGATGAACCGGCTGTCACCGTAGGCAACCGATGTGATGAACTCCGAGAAGCCGGAGTTCCTGACAACCCAGTCAGCGCCGTTGGGCGAGGTGATGATTGCGCCCGAGAAACCCACGGCTACAAACTGCGAACCCCCGTGCGTTACCTCGGCAAGCCAGGCGGCGGTACCCGTGCTGCGCACCACCCACTGCAGACCATCCGGCGAAGTCACCACTGTGCCCGAGTCGCCGGCTGCCACGAACAGCCCTCCGTCGTAGGTCACCGAGAGTAGGGCTTTCTCCCTGGGCAGCGGACTGATCGGCTGCCACACGGACTGCGCGCCGCTCGCGCATGCCCAGGCCAGACAACTCACGATGCAGCGCATGAGACAGCGAACGACAGCCTGTCTTTTCAGGACTCGCACGCGGACCTCCCTGTTTTGGATTGTACGGCTTGTATGTACCATGATGAACGTGTCACCAGAAGACTACCCGCGCGCAGACCGCGGCGCCGCCCATGCGACATGATGCGGCCGTTCAGGTCAATCGGGTCGGTTGGTTCGACCTCTCCGTCGTGGTGGAGCCCGGCAACTTCCGCGTTCGACAACGCCCGGCCATACAGCACGAACTCATCCACCTCGCCCCGAAGGTAGCGCCCGATTGCCCCTTGAAGACAAACCAATGGTTCGAGGGATATGTCCTGATCCCCGAATCTGTCAGCGGCTGCTCCCGATCCGCCAACCAGACTGCCGTGATGCCCATTGCCGCTCTCATCCAGTGCGGAGTCGGCGAAGGGAAGGTAGAGCGTGAGACCATTGTAGGAAACTGCTGCTGATGCCACGGTCCAACCGAAAGCCACAACCACTGCAACTCGACGTGCCAGCCAGCGCATGTGCGCCCTCCTTGTGCTGTTTGAGCTTGACCACGCGACCCAAAGAACTGCTTGTTCTGCTCAGTCAGCAGAGAAGGTGGCCACAAAGATGCAATCCTCATGTGGACAGCCGGGTACAGCCCGTCGACTACGCACGACGCACGGGAGTATTCGTCTTATCGCGGACGCCTCCCACGCCCTACAACACGGGCGCCGCTATCACCCACAGTGTTGTTCCCTCCGACTCGTCGGGATCGCCAGAGCACGACTCGAACACGATCCGCCCGTCGGTCGACCACGACGGCGCACCGTCATACCCATCGTAGTTGGTCACCCGGACTACTGTGCCTCCGCCGACACCGATCACGAACAGATTGGCATACTCCAGATCGGCGTCAGAACTGAACACGATATGCTGGCCGTCGGGCGAGAACGAGGCATCGGTCTTGTCGCCGGCGCCATTGGTGACCTGCACCTTGTTGCCACCATTGACATCCATGACCCAGATATCCCACTGCCCATTGTAGAGGCGCTGGTACAGGATTCGGTCGCCGGCCGGGGACCAGTTGGGCTGACGGCAGTCGTCGGCAGGATCGCTCAGCACCTGGTACGCCACCGTGCCGTCCACGCGATGCTTCGTGATCACGCCCTGACCCGCCACGTCGAGCGGATGGCTTTCGAATACCACCCACTGCCCGTCGGGCGAGAAGGACGGCTCGTATGCCATACGGTCGACGCGACTCGTGATGGCCGTCTCGTCTCCTGGCGACCCCGCGTCGTCGATGATGAAGATCTCGTCGTGCGGGTCACGCGACGACGAGAACACAATTGCTTCCCGCGATTGGCTCCAACATGCCCCTGGAAGGTTGACGTTCGCACTGCCGTCAGACACGAGCATGCGGACCGTGCGGGCGTCTAGGGAGTACACGAAGATGTCGGCGGGCTCCTCGTTGTAGCCGTTGACGAACCGCGTCCCCACCACGGCATCCCCGTCGGGCGACCATGCGCCATTCTGCAGGCTCCCGCTCAGACTGACGGCAAGCTGTACGGCCGAGTCATGCCGCTGCCCGCTCCCGCCAGAAGCCTCTTCGTCTTCACCACATCCGGCCACGAGCGCTACGCACACCGCCAGACCAACGGCGTATGCCCACCAGCGACTTGACATATGTCTGTCCTCCTGCTGGAATGGCTCCCCCGAGCGATCATCTCGTACGGTGCGGGGCACCCCGCTGTGGGGCCGATGGTAGCTGCGCTTGTGCGACGGCCGGTGCTCAGCCGACACCCACAAAATATACGTTGCATGGGTCCGGCTACACCCGCGGTCATCGATCTCCTCAAAACTGAGAACCGCATCCTCAGAAGCAAACTCGGGAAGCGAACCCCCT
>CAZJJT010000508.1:0-3767 GCA_964546395.1 uncultured Fibrobacterota bacterium | reverse complement strand
ATGAACCCGAGCCGGGCCCACACCGGGGGCTTGCGGCCTGAACTACAGTGGGGACAGAAGCTGTCGGGATCGTTGTCGGACCATCCGGTCTGGCACGCCGGACACACATGCCAGTACACCGTGCGGCCGCAGGACGGGCAGGTGATATCGGCTGAACCGGCGGACTGCGCAGACGGAAGTGTCGGCGAGTACCCGCAGGTGCAGTGGAGTTCGACTACGGGAGAGGCAGACATCATTTGTGGAATATAGGACCCGTGGAGCACTGTCGCTTGCCCCACGCGCTCGGAGCATGCTATCTTGAGCGCAGAATCTGTCCAGACACCCCAAAGGAGGCGAAATAATGGGACGGTACCGTGCGGTTGCATTCCTTCTTGCGGTTGGGTTGTGTGTTGGGTGCACTGAAGACGACGGAGGGACCGCTACGCCGACCCCGTGTGACATCTGCGGTACCTGGGACTTCGCCAAAGCCCCCGTCTCCAACACAGGCCCTTGTCCGGTGATGCCGGCGGAGCAGGGCACTGCGACAGTTACCAAGACCGGAGCAGCCTACGGACTGAGCATATCCGGGGTTACCTGCGCGCCCGCTACCGCATGCGTGTTCACGGGCACCGATGTCGACACGGCATACGTGTTCACCAACTCCGGGGCCGCCGATGACCAGGGCGGAACGTTTGCCGACACCACCGTCCTGCAGTTCCCGACCGACTCGACCGGCGGCGGCACGATGGTGTCCACGTACAGCGTGGGTGGCTCACCCATGTGCACCTGGGTAAGCACGATCACGCTCGCGCGCTGACTCAGCTCAACAGCAGCGTCCGGATTTCGTACGGCCCGAACGTCAGCTCCACGCTCGTCCCTGCCCCTGCGAGCTTTCGCGGGGTCTGCTCGAGCATGTTGGTCTCGGCCACGTGCCGCCAGGGCTTCGCCGCGTTCAGCGTTACTTCTGCACTCGTCCCCAGCGTTTCGTACAGGCGCAGTACTGTCCCGCTTCCCGACTCCGCACGCTTGACCGTCTCGATTTTGACCGCGCTGTTGCCAACCGAGAGGAAACTGGCCCTGCCCACCTTGGGCAGCGACTCCGCGGCATGCACCACACACGGGCTGTTGAACTCGTGCGCTACCCGGACCACATCACTGTGCGCCAGGTCGCCTGCATGCGGATAGTAGCCGAACGCGAACTCGTGGGTGCCCTGGTCGGCTTCCGGATCGGGGCTGGTGGGACTGCGCAGCAGCGTCAGGTCCACTCGATTTCCCAGCACCGAGTGACCGTACTTGCAGTCGTTCACGATGGCGAAGCCGTGGTCAGGCTGGGACAGATCGCAGAAACGGTGACCGGATACTTCGAACCTGGCCGCTTCCCAGGTCGTGTTGCGATACGTGGGCCTGCGCAGCGTCCCGAACTGGATTTCGAACGAGGCCTCGTGGCTGTGCACACGTGGACACGCCGACACACGAAGCATCCGGTGCCGCTCTTTCCATACCACACGGTTCTCGACGCGTACCAGGGCACTGCCCAGACGCAGCGAGATACGCTGCTCGATTGTGGAAGAACCCACAGTGAAACGCTGCTTCACCGCCACGAGCGGCCCGGCTGCTGTCAGCACCTCCACCGACACGCGTTTTGCCTGCTCCGGTGTGGTCTCACGGTAGTAGTGGTTGATATCCCAGGCATCGGAGCCGAGAGGTCTGTCCTCCCACAGCATCAGAACATTCGCGGGCTCGGCCAGCGTCTCGCGACACGCCTGCTTGTCATAGATGGACACCAGCGTACCGTCCGCCGCCAGACTCACTCGCACACGGTCGTTCTCCAGACCGTTACGACTGGCACGCGCCGATGGGACCCTCGACGCTGTGCCGCGCGCCACCTGGATCGCCTGGTAGCCCATCGAGGGAACCGTCACGGCGACAGCGAGTTCGCTGCCAACGCGGGTCGAAGCCAGTTCGTTGCCGTCACTGTCGCGCGCTACAACCGCCCCCCGTGGCGCAGGAACCCGCACCACCGCTTCTCGTTCCCAGCTCAGTGTGTTGTACACCACGAACCGTGTTGCCGCCTTGCCGCGGGCACTCCCGTGAAGTTTGACCAGGGCCCCATCCCGGAGTTCAGCCAACCGCACCAGGTTGGCCTCCGACTGGGCATGCGCGTCCCGGTAGACCCAGGTAATCGAAGAGCCTGGAAGGATGTCGTGGAACTGGTTCAGCAGCGTGTTCTTCCAGATTCGGTCGAGTTCCTGCCGGGGCCAGGAACCCGCAAGCGTACTGAGAAATTCGGTGTCCCGCAGTGCCAGCTCCAGCTTGCGGTTGTACCTCTTCATGCGGGCCTGCGTGGTGTAGGTTCCCCGGTGACACTCCAGGTACAGCTCCCCCACCCAGGTCGGCAGCTTGCTGCGCGGGATCTTCTGGATCACCTTGAAAAACTCGTCGGCATGCGCAAATTTGAACTTCGGCGCGCCCTCCAGACTCTTCTGCCGGCGGCCGAACTCAACGTGCACCCGGCCCGGCCCCCCGCCGCCGTCACCGACACCGTACAGATTCAGAAACGCACCGCTCACGCCGCTCTGCGCGAACCGCCGCTCGGAATCGATCAGCTGCGACGGCAGGTTGGCGCAGTTGTAGTCGTTGGTGGGCAGGAAATGCGCGAAGATCTCTGTCCCGTCGATCCCCTGCCAGGTGAACGTGTGGTGAGGGAACGTGTTGGTGTCGTTCCAAGAGATCTTCTGCGTCATGAATATGTCCACGCCGCACTTGCGCAGTATCTGCGGCAGGGCCGCCGAGTACCCGAACACATCCGGCAGCCACAGGTTGCGTATTTCCTTGCCGAACTCCTTCTTGTAGAACCCCTTCCCGTACAGGCACTGCCGCACGAGCGCTTCGCCGCCGGAAAGGTTCATGTCCGGCTCTACCCACATGGCGCCCTGGCATTCCCACTGGCCGCGCTTCACAGCCGCCTTCACACGCGCGTACAGCTCCGGATAACGCTCCTTCACCCATTCGTACAACTGGGGCTGCGAAGAGCCAAAGACGTATTCCGGGAACTCTTCCATGAGCCGTAGAGCAGTCGAGAAGGTCCGTCCACCCTTGCGGACGGTCTCACGCGTCGGCCACAGCCATCCCAGATCGATATGCGCGTGGCCCACCGAGTACACGGTGGGCGCACTGGCCGACGCCCGCTTCGAAAGCAACTGCCTGGTGATTGCGCGGCATTGCCTGGCTCCCGCGCCGCCATCCCACAGGTTGCACACTTCGTTGAGTCCCTCGAGTATCTGTTCGCGGCGCCGCGAACCCTCGGTGAGCTTCTCCTGGACCGAATACAGCACGCGCATGTCGTATTCAAGCGCGCGCATGCTGCGGTCGAACCGTGCCAGGCGGCACTCCTTCAGGTGAAAACCGTTCGGCCCGGCGCCAAACAGGCTGTTCGCCCCGCCTTCCACCAGCAGCCGCACCTTCTCGCCACCCCTCGCCACACGGTACAGTGGCACCAGCCGCTTGGTCCAGTGGAGATTACGCTGCTCACCGGTGGTGAGCCCCTGCACCGGGCTGCCGTCGACAAACAGGCACCCCTCTCCTTCGATATCGATCAAGGCGACTGTCTCGTATCCCGCGTGCGATCTGGGCACGGTCCCCGAAAACCTGAACCACGCGCTGCCCCACAAATCAGCCCACTTCTGCCCTATCCTGACCGGACGGTACTTCGCCTTCCTTGCCGCCTCGTAGGGTATCGGCGCCTTCGCATCGTGGATGTACTCGGCTGTCAGTTCCTCGTAGTCACT
>CAZJJT010000507.1:0-3789 GCA_964546395.1 uncultured Fibrobacterota bacterium | reverse complement strand
CAGATATTTCTCGAGAGCGCGCTGTTCAATTCGGGACTGCGGCCGGCGATCAATGCGGGAAGCTCGGTGTCGCGGGTGGGCGGTTCGGCCCAGATACAGGCCATGAAACAGACGGCGGGGTCGCTGCGGCTCGATCTTGCGCAGTACCGCGAACTCGCCTCGTTCAGCCAGTTCTCCGCCGATCTCGACAAGGCCACGCGAGCCCAGCTGGCCCGGGGCGAGCGGCTGACCGAGATTCTCAAGCAGAAGCAGTACCAGCCGCAGGACATTGTCAACCAGGTGCTGATTGTGTACGCGGGTACCCACGGTCTGCTCGATCGGTACCCGGCGTCGAAAGCAGGCGCCTACGAGCGTCACCTGCACGAATTCCTGCGCGCGCGGCATGCTGAGCTGGTCGAGCGGATCCGGGCGAAGAAGGCTCTCGACGAGGGGTTGCGTGCCGAAGTGGATGCGATGCTCAACGAGTTCGCCACGGTGTTCGATCCCGAGTTGTCGGCCGATGCTCCCTTCGCGGGCGTGAACCTCGGTCTGGCACTTGCCATGGGGCAGTCGGCGGGGCCCACGCGACGCGAACTGCTGCAGATGATCGAACGGGCGACCGCCAAGGAACTGGTGACTCCGTCGCTCGAAAACGAACTCGACCAGCTGCTGCAGCAGCGCGAGGGGCGGCCGGAGGAGAAACGTGACCGGTTCGACGCGCTGGTGGAGCGGTGTCCGTTTCTCGATATCGACGAGGAGGTGGATGTGGACGGGCTGTTTGCACGGGCGGCGCACGAACTGGCCCTGCTCACCCGCCTCGACCCGGCCATGGTCGCGCAGCGGCTGAAGGAGCGCGAGAAGACAAGTTCCACGGCACTGACACCCATGCTCGCGGTCCCGCACATGATCGTTGAGGGGGAGAAGACGTTCGCGATGGTGGCGGTACGCAGCAAACCGGGCGTGTCGTTTACGCCCGCGGCGCCGGCGGTCCACGCGGTGTTTTTCCTGGCAGGGAGTATCGACGAGCGCGGGACACACCTGCTGTCGCTTGCGGCAATCGCGCAGACGGTGAACGATGCCGATTTCGCCCGCCGATGGATGGGGGCGCGCAACAGTGAAGAGCTGCGTTCGGTGATGCTGGCGGCGAAACGCAAACGCAGTTGAGAGGCCGTGCATGCAGGGCATTCGCGAATACAACCGCAAGATCCGCAGCCTGAAGAACACGCGCAAGATCACGAGTTCCATGAAGATGATCTCTTCGGTGAAACTCCAGCGGTTCAACAGGGCCAAGGCACTGGCGAAGGCGTACTGGGCCGAATCGAGCGTGCTGCACCGTCGTGTCGCACGCCTGCCGGGTGTGGGAGAAGCGCGGGGTGGCGAGGAAGGTCACGTGCCGCGTGCACTCGTGCTCCTGGTGAGCAGCGATCGCGGGATGTGCGGGCAGCACAACGCCAACGCGATTCGTGAGGCGCTGAAGGTGCTCGACACGCTCGGGGGGCGGGGGATGCAGACGGAGCTGAGTTTCGCGGGGACCCGCGGCCACACCTTCTTCCGCCGCCGTCACCTGCCGATCCGGCGGTTCTACGAAGGCGCGGCGTCGAAGGCCGACTACGCGACTGCGACCGAACTCGCCGGCGACATACTCGGGGCGTTCGAGAGCGGTGAGGTGGACGAAGTGTGGCTGGTCTACACCGTGCGCATCTCTTCGCTGAGCGAGCGTCCCACCTCCGAGCGGCTTCTCCCGCTGGCTCCGCCGGCCGAACGGCAGTGGGTGGCTGACGACGTGCTGCTGGAGGAGCCGCCGGAGGAGTTGCGTGCCAGGGTGGTGCCGCTCGTAGTACGGGCACGGCTGCACCAGGCGCTGGTCGAGTCGGCGGTGAGCGAGCATGCCGCGCGGATGAGTGCCATGGACTCGGCAACCACCAACTGCGATCGCCTGATGCACCGATACATCCAGCTGCGCAACCGTGCCCGGCAGGCGGCAATTACCACGGAACTGAGCGAGATAGTCACGGGCAAGGAAGCGATTGAGCGGTAAGGGCGGGAGGAGGACTCACATGGAGAAGCAGGATGCCAGTGCCCGGGGGGTGATTGTGCAGGTGCTGGGGCCGGTGGTCGACGTGCGGTTCGACAGCGGCGAGTTGCCCGATATCCACACCGCACTGCGCGTCTCCAATCCCACGGTGAGCAACGCGCCCTGGAATGTCGTACTCGAGACCGCGCTCGACCTCGGCGGGCGTGTGGTCCGCACCATCGCCATGGACAGCACCGACGGGCTGGCGCGCGGGGTGCCTGTGCAGAACACCGGCGAGATGGTGAGCGTGCCGGTGGGGCCGGGCGTGCTCGGGCGTATCGTGAATGTCACCGGTGATCCGGTGGACGACGGCCCGGCGATAGTCGCCGACAAGCGCTATCCCATCCACCGCAGGGCCCCGGACTACCGCGACCAGAGCACGCGTGAGGAGATCCTGGTGACCGGTATCAAGGTGATCGACCTGCTCGAACCGTACGTGAAAGGCGGCAAAATCGGCCTGTTTGGCGGCGCGGGGGTGGGCAAGACCGTGCTGATCATGGAGCTGATCAACAACATCGCCACCGCCTACCAGGGCTACTCAGTGTTCGCGGGCATCGGCGAGCGTACTCGCGAGGGGACACAGCTCTGGGGCGAGATGAAGGAGTCGGGCGTGCTCGAGCGCACGGCGCTCATATTCGGCCAGATGAACGAGCCGCCGGGGGCGCGCGCACGCGTGGGCCTCTCGGCACTGAGCATTGCCGAGTACTTTCGCGATGAAGAGCACCGTGACGTGCTGCTGTTCATCGACAACATCTTCCGCTTCGTACAGGCAGGTTCGGAGGTGTCGGCGCTTCTCGGCCGCATCCCCTCAGCCGTGGGCTACCAGCCCACGCTGGCAACCGAGATGGGGGAGCTGCAGGAGCGGATCACCTCGACGCGTGACGGCTCTGTTACCTCGGTACAGGCCATCTACGTGCCTGCCGACGACTATACCGACCCGGCGCCCGCGACCACGTTCACGCACCTCGATGCCACGACAAACCTGAGCCGGGCAATCCAGGAGATCGGCATCTACCCCGCGGTCGACCCCCTCGAGTCGACTTCCACGATCCTTGCCCCCGAGGTGGTCGGTGAGTTCCACTACCAGACCGCACGGCGGGTGCAGGAGACGCTGCAGCTCTACCGCGGTCTGCAGGATATCATCGCAATCCTCGGCATGGATGAGTTGTCGGAAGATGATCGCAAGACGGTCGAGCGCGCGCGCAAGGTGCAGAAATTTTTGAGTCAGCCGTTTACCGTGGCGGAGCATTTTACCGGCATGCAAGGGCGCTTTGTACCGCTCGAGGACACGATCCGGTCGTTTGCGGAGATACTCGACGGCACACACGACGATCTGCCCGAGCAGGCGTTCTACATGGTGGGCTCAGTTGAAGAAGCGCGGGAGAAGGCGAAGACGGTGAGGTGAGCCATGGCGCAATTCGCGTGTTCGATTGTGGGGCCGACAGGGGAGTACTTCAGGGGTGAGGTGTGGCAGGTGCTGGTGCGCACCCCGTCGGGCGGCCTCGGCGTGCGTGCCCACCACTGCGACATGGTGGTGTCACTCGTGGCGGGAACCGCCGAAGTTGCCCTGAGCGCGGAGCGGCGCCGGCTGTTCCGCATAGAGCCCGGCGTGCTCCGTGTTGCCAACAACACGTGTGTGATCTCGTGCGAGGGAGCAGAGGAGATGCGGGCGCAGGGGAGCGACACGAACGGGACCGGCCGGCCGTGAACGTGCTCAGCAACCGGCTGTTCCTGCT
>CAZJJT010000506.1:0-3817 GCA_964546395.1 uncultured Fibrobacterota bacterium | reverse complement strand
GTCCGATCATTGAGTGGGCGCTCTGTATTATATCGGGCTGGCGGACTGTTTGTCAAGCTCGCGGAGGGCTCCCGGTGAGCCGGTGGCTGATTGTGCTCCTCGTTCTGGGTGCCGGGGCGACCACATACGCGGTGGCCCTTGTGGTCCTCTTTCACAGTTGCCCGGGCCGGAGGCGGTCGTCCGTCCGGCTTGCCCTCGACGAGTCTCCACGCCTGGTAGCCGGAGCTGGCCATGTGCCGGCGTTGTACCGCGCGTTTGTCGGGAGAGAACGGAGGTACACGCTGTCCGCGGTGTGCCAGGACATCGCGAGGGATTCTGACTTCCGGTGGCAAGTCATGGCAGGGCTGCCGCACATGCTCCTGGTACCCAGTCGCTGCCGCTTCCCCTTGGGACATGGGCTGCGGCACGGCCAGTTGCTGGGTGGGTCCACCGAGCACGAAATATTCACCTGTCTTGTGATGGAGCAATTGTTGACGCGCGCAACTGCCAGACCGCAGTCTGCAGACTGTGACAAGCTGTGGTCAGCGATATGGGAACTGGCCACCGCGATCCTGCGGCGCTACGTCGATCAGGACGCCACCACGGGAGCATTCGTGTCACGGGCCGTGCCCCGCGACCCGAAGATCCGCAACCCCTTCTTCAGGAAGGCGATGGTGGTGTGGGGCGAGTTCTACGACTGCGACGACTCGGCCGTTATCGTCTCAACGCTCTCCAAGTTGCGGGTTTGTGCAGCGCTCTGCGGCAGACATGACCACCCTCTGATGCGCGAGGTGTGCAGAGTCTCGCACTCCTCATCCCTCCTTGACTGGCTGGCGGACATGACGAAGCCTGCTGCACAGCACCTGTACCCGCGAGGCGGCTCCCTGGTCGGTCACGCCGAGAAAGCATTCGTCACCTACAAGTGCGAGGGTGCGAATGACGTGGACCCAACGGTGAACGTCGATGTGCTGGAGTGCCTGTTCTCCATGTTTGACAAGTGGGCGATAGCAGATCGGGTCCATGCCTTGCGGCAGATGCACGACTCAATGGCTTTCCTGGGGCACACCGCTCGAAGCGGCGCCTTGTTTACGCCGTACCTGCATGCATTCTACACCCTCTGCTCCTTCACATTCATGTGGGGACGGATGCTGAAGGCGTACCGCGCGATGGCGGACAGCGACAGGCGGGTGGCTGACCCCCAGGGGCTCGTGGACCGAACCGACACATCGATCAGGGCCTACTGGCACAGCAGGACCGATGTCGAGCTCGACCGCATGTCGCTGCACGACTCGGTGCTTGTCGCGATGACCATGCCCGAACTTATCCCCAGGCTCAGGTGGCTGCGCAACGGTGTGCCGGAGAGCATCCCGATGGACGAAGCGGGGGAGTTCTTCTATCTGGTGGCGCCGATGTACATCGCGTTCGGCTGTCCGGCACTCACCGCGGCGTGTCTGCTGAATCTTCCCAACGCAGGTGAGCAATCACGATGAGACGTAACGCGCTTTTTTCGCTTGCCTCACACTCACAGCTAACGTAGTTTGTCTTTGATGAGCACGGAACACGACCAACTCCTTTCCCGGCTCCGACGCGAACGCGACGACGCCGACCGCTACTTCGACATGGCCGGCGTGCTCATGCTTGTGCTCGACCGGGAGGGACGGGTAGAGCGGCTGAACAGGCGCGGTGCCGAGATACTCGGGTGTACGTCGGCGTGGGCGAAGGGGAAGAACTGGTTCTCGACCTTTGTCCCGGTTCGCATGCGTGACGATGTTCGTCGGGTGTTCGGGCGGATGATGGGCGGGCGTGCCGAGGGGGCCGAGTACTATGACAACCCCGTGCTGACCGCGACGGGCAACGAGCGCATGGTCCGATGGCACAACACGGTGCTGCTCGACGAGGCGGGTCGGCCGCGCGGGACGCTCAGTTCGGGCATGGATGTCACTGACGAACTGCGACGCGATCGAGAACTCCGTGACAGTGAACAGCGCTTCCGCTCGCTCTACTCTTCGGTACAGGCCGGAGTGGTGGTGCTGGCCGCCTCAGGTGAGATTCTGCACGCCAACCGCACCGCCGCAGAGATCCTCGGCATGGAAGTCGACGGGATCACGGGCAGGAGCACAGTGGACCCGGTGTGGCAGATGGTTGACGAAGAAGGCAGGCCGCTGCCCGGAGAGCAGCACCCCTCGATGGCCACGTTGCGGACAGGCGAGTCGCTGCGCAACCAGGTCCGCGGCCTGTTCGCGGGCGACCCTGCGCGTACGCGTTGGCTGCTTATCAACACGGAACCGTTGGCCGAGGCGGCGAAGGGGGGCGTCATTGTCACTTTCCTGGACATAACCCAGCTCCGCCGGGGGCAGGAGCAACTCAGGCTCAGTGAACAGCAGGTCCGGGAGTCACGTGAGGAACTCCGGCAGTTGGCCGCCCACGTCGAGGCAGCGCGAGAGGCGGAACGCAAGGAGGTCGCTCGGGAGATCCACGACCAGTTGGGCCAGCTGTTGACCGCACTGCGCATGGACCTGGTTCTGGTCGCAAGGGACGCGGGTGTTCTCAACGCCGCGGCTCGAGCGCGTCTGGCCGGCATGACGTGTCTGGTCGATGAGGCAGCGTGCGCGGTGAAGCGTATCAGCACGGCGTTGCGGCCCGGCGCTCTCGATGACCTTGGTTTGACCGCTGCGTGTGAGTGGCTGTGCGCGGAGACGCGGGCCCGCACGGGGCTGCGTTGTTCGTTCCAGGCAGACATCGATGAGGGCCGGCTGGACGAGCAGCGCCGTCTCGCGCTGTACCGAATCCTCCAGGAATCGCTTACGAATGTGGTGCACCACGCGCACGCCACGCGGGCAACCGTTCGACTCACTTCCCGGGGCGGCGAGGTCACTCTCCGCGTGGGCGACAACGGCACGGGGATCGATGCCGACAGCCTGACCTCCGCCGAGTCGCTGGGGCTCATCGGCATGCGCGAGCGCGCGGCCAACCTGGGTGGCGAGCTGCACGTTGAGCGTGGCCGTTCGGGCGGAACCGTGGTCCGGGCGGTGGTCCCGCTGCCCTCGAACACCGGGGCAGTCCCTGGCCCGACGGACCGACGCAGACGGCCGCGCAAGGGCGTTCGCCGTTCGGGCAGGAGGAAAGGTCGACCATGATACGTATCCTGGTGGCCGACGATCACGCCATCGTGCGCCGCGGCCTCGTCGAGGTAGTGAGCGAGGCATACGACATGGAAGTGACCGCGGAAGCTGCCACGGGAGACGAGGTGTTGGGGTTGGCCGTGCGGCAGGAGTTCGACGTGGTGGTACTGGATATCAGCATGCCGGGACGCAGCGGTCTCGACGCACTCGCGCAACTGCGTCGTGTGCGCCCCGAACTGGCAGTGCTCGTGCTGAGCGTGCACCCCGAAGAGCAGTACGCACTGCGCGTCCTGCGGATGGGTGCGGCTGGGTACGTGTGCAAGGACCGGGCCCCGGAAGAGCTGGTGCGGGCGATCCGCACGGTGGCACGGGGGCGACGCCACGTTCCAGCGGGTGTTGCGGAAGCAGCCGTTGCGGGAGACGCCACAGTGGCCGCACACGACCGGCTTTCGCCCCGCGAGTTCGAGGTACTCAGGCTCCTGGGGAGCGGGAAGGCTGTGGGGGGGATTGCTGCGGAGCTCAACCTGAGTGTCAAGACCGTGTCAACCTACCGGGCCAGACTCCTGGAGAAGATGCGGATGGAGACCACGGCGGAACTGATCCGCTACGCGGTGGAGCATGAGATTGTCGCATGAGTGCGTCACCGTTGCCCCGTGGTTGTGCGCATGGTATGATGGGTGGTAGTACGGGAGGGGCTGAGCATGAGCGGCGCGGCA
>CAZJJT010000505.1:0-3824 GCA_964546395.1 uncultured Fibrobacterota bacterium | reverse complement strand
CACTTCGCCGCTCTCAAGAGCGCCCTGGCTCCCGTGGCAGTGTCAATCGATCTCCCCAACCGCAACTTCGTGGCCGGAAGCGCCCTGCCTGTCGACCTGTGGTTCATCAACGACACGCGCGACCCCTCTGCCGGCACCTGGGAGCTGTTCCTCTGCGACACCTTCCCCGATTTCATGGCCGACGGCGTGGCCGTGGAGAGAGGCAGGCGCATCGGCAAGGGCAAGGTGAAGACTGCGCCGTTCAGCCGCCACACGCTCACGGTTGATGTCGCAGTACCCGGAACCGAAGGTACGTTCTTCCTGGTCGCGCGCCTGACACCCAAGGGCGGCGAGTCGGTGATGAGCCAGCGTGAGATCCATGCGATTGCGGCGGACAAGCCTGCTGCGGCTCTCTCGGGCAAGATTGTGCGTGTGATTGGCGGCGGGCAGGGCGCTGTGGATCTGCTTCGCTCCAAGGGGATCGATGCCCGGCTCGACGCGCCGTTCGGACCCATTGAGCCAGACATTCACAAGGTGCTGGTGTGGGAGAATGCCGCGCTCTCCCCTGTCGCCAATACGTTCGGCCTGTGGATTAACCAGTACGTCCAACAGGGAGGCAGCATTCTGTTCATGCGGCAGGAACGGTGGCGCGCGAAGGGGCAGTGGGGCGATTTCCCGAAGGGTGAGGATGGCATGATGTTCGAGTATGACACCAAACCGTCCCGCGCCACCACCGTGTTCCCGGAAGGTGGGAGCTACGGCAAGGGCCTGTGGAAGGGTGTACGCAGGGAGCATCTGCTTCGCCTCAATGGCCTCAACAACGCCGCGTGTTACGAGAGCGCTCTTGAGCCCGGTGGCCCACCGGTGGTGGCGGGCCAGACTGGGTGGACACCCAAGGCGTCGAACGCGGTGGTGATCGACGCTCGTGACACCGTCTCGGGCACCTTCGTGGCAGACTACGCAGACGAGCGCTTCGTGGAGGAACGAGACGGAGCACTCGTTCAGCTGGGAATGAACCGGGTAAACGGCTCCCACGTGGCACTGCTGTGCACCGAGAAGGCCCCGAAGGAGCCCTACCGGGCCGAGTACCGGGTCACGGTCGAGAAGGCCCTGCACGAAGGCGAACTGTGGGTGTTCGAGCATGGACGCGGTGGGTCGAGCCCGATCGCGTGGCAGATCGACGGCGGGCCGGAAACCACGGTACCAACCGATGCGAAGGCATTCGATCTGGTACGCGTACACCCGGTACGGCGGGTATGGTTCGGATGGACAAAGCTGGGCAATGTCACACTCGAGAAGGGAACTCACACGCTTGTCGTAACCGCGGCTGGGGCAGACAGCGAGGGCCGCTACCTGCTCGCCCTCGACGGCTTTGTGGTAACACCGAAAGTGGCGAAGCCCGAAATTCTGGCCAGGTCGGGGGAGAAGGGACCCGTGCTCGTGCGGCAACCGATGGGTAAGGGCACGATCATGACAACCCAACTGCTTCTGGCTGAGCGTATCGATCCGAAGCTGCCGAGCTACGACCCCGCGGCCGAGAAACTGTTCTGCAACATGCTGGCCGAGTAGCGTTTCGCAGACAGGAACAGGGCTGGCAACGGTACCGCCTATCCACCCGACCACATCGGGACGACGATCGTGGTCGGTCAGCGCGACGATGACAAGCGGGCGCCTGACATTCAGTATCGGGCGGTCTACACAGTGGAAGCGGCGGAAGAAGACCGCACAACAATTCGCTGCGGTATGACTGCACTGGGTTCCCTGCCAGACCCGGACGGCGAAGCAGGTACTTCGGTGTCAGGGTTACGCCGCCGGGTTCCTCCGGTACGCTTCCGCCGAGCAGCCGCGTCCAGCACTCTTCCTTTGGGTGCGCAATACAGATATTCAGGAGCGAACAGTCATGCTTCTGCAGAAGGGCGATGGCTTCGGCGGTGTCTGCGGCACAGTGGGTGTGGGCGTCCCTTTTTTCATTGCGTGTCCCTGAAAAACGTTCCCGACCAGGGGGCGTTCATTTCACCGCGCCACTCCGGACGCCAGTGAGACGTGTTCCTGATATCGCCGACCCATTCGCTGACTTCGACATTCAGCCGGAATGATTTCCAATCGCGCCTGCCTTTGAAGAGCCACTCCACTGGGACGGCACTTTCAGCGCCATATCCCTTATCGTTCATAACACAGGCAATCGTGGTCCCGACCGGCATTTCCGATTGCCGATACACACTTGACGCGGAAGACAGCCGCTTTGAAGGAGACATGGCCGCAACGAAAAAGTCCTTGAACTCATACTCACCGTCACTGTGAAAGCGTTCGCGCTCGCTCCTTCCATCAATTCGGATTTCGATGCTGTCCTGCTCAAAGGGATGGGCGTTATCTCTGAGATATATGTGTGAGCAGAACACCTGTGCGCCAACATACAGATACCTGTCATCGCGGCAGACGCTGAACCGGCAGACGTGACCGTCACTTGCTTCGGACCCCGAAAAACTTCCGCGAGCGATCGCGTGCTCAAGCTCACCCCATCCTGTAAGCGACCCATCGCACGGCAACTCATTGGCGCGTTCCGGGCAAAACAGTTTCTGTTCCGGAAGAAGGACGATGGTCTTGTCAACAACCACATCGGGCCCCGCGCTGTTCTCGTAGGCGAGGCGCCAGTTTGACCGGGCGGGCAGCAGTGCGTGCTTCGCGCCGTATCGGATCGGAAACGTGATCGTCGTTTCCGGCTCAACGGATTTCCTGATCGTCGGCTCGCTGAAAACGACACCGTCACCGCTCCGCAGTTCCCCTGAAACAAGAAGCTCTTCATCCGCGGCGTTTTCAACAGTAACATGCAGCTCGGCTTCTCCCTCAGCGAGTTCTGGGTAGTCATAGGTGAGTTCTGCGGTCCGGCAATCGTTGTCCGCCGCTACGCCCAGGCAATTCAGCCTTTTCACTTCACGGACAAGCCTTTGCCGGAAACCGTTCCAGTTTCGTTGCTCCGGACCGCTCCAGGCAATTTCCGCTGCGGCGATAATCCGCGGGAACACCTTTCGCTCAATAGCCCTATCGCTGGCACCTGACTCCCCCCACATACACGCTTCCAGTCCGAGGATGTTGCCGCGGGAAGCTTCATCGAGACCTGCAAGAGCCGGCTCGAACGCGTACACCTTCTCAATCGGCAGCGACCGGTCGCTATAGCATATGTACAGATCGCTCTGCGTTGAGATGATCGTTTCATGGCCGCAGCGTGCTGCGCTCAGCACACCGTCGGGGTGGCGCCATGACTGTATGAGCGTGTCACGCCGCAGTGTGTCTTCCCCTGCGTTTTTCGGGTAGGTCACGGCGACTTCATGGCCGATGCCTTCTGAATCCAGCTCAAGGATTTCGTCCCATCCGGCCAGGCGCTTCCCAAGGGCACTGACAATTGCCTCAAGCCTGCCGATGAAATAGTGCTCAAGTCCCTTCTCATCGCCAAGGTTCTCATCAATGATTCTTCGCTGACAGACCGGACACTCTTTCCAGTAATCCTTGAGGCACTCGTCGCCGCCGATGTGTATATAGGGGGCGGGAAACAACTCCGCCACTTCCCCAAGCACTTTCTCGGCAAACCGGAACACTTCTTCACTGCCGCCGCACAGGACATTATTGTTGCTGCCAAAGCGGGTGGGTACCTCAATCTGCTTCTTGTGGCAACTCAGTTGCGGCAGCGATGCGACTGCCGCAGCGGTGTGACCGGGCATATCGATTTCCGGGATGACCATGATACGCCGCTGCGCGGCGTAGGCCACAATCTCCCGGACTTCGGCCTTGGTATAGAAACCGCCATACGTTGCACCATCCGATGTCTTCCTCCAAGCCCCTGTGTGGGT
>CAZJJT010000504.1:0-3824 GCA_964546395.1 uncultured Fibrobacterota bacterium | reverse complement strand
CAGGGGGTGCGGAGCTGCTTGGGACACTGGAGCAGCTGGTGCTGCAGCTCCCCGCTCACCACAGTGAGCTGGTGTTTGTCAGCCGCGACGGCAACCCGCCGCCGAAGGAGCTGAATCTTGGGGGAAGCTGGGGGGAGTAGGCGCCGCGCAAACGGACCGCGTTCGGGCAGAACCGTGGCCAGCACGATACCCGCGTTGGTGATCAGCAACTCGGGAAGGCTGATCCTTTCGTTGGCAATGGCGTTTATGATGGCCAGGCCAATGACGATGAACAGGTAGGTGAGGTCCCGCATGCGGATCTGCTCGGTGCGGTACCGCAACACCCCGAACATCGCGAATATCGCCAGCGCAAAGCCCAGTTCGGCCGGCACCTTTCGCAGCAGTGCGCACAGGGCGAAGGTTGCGAAGTTGAACACGATATACGTGAACGGGTCAGTTCTGGCGATGCCGTTGGTTCACCGGCGAGTGTTCTCAGAAGGTTCCTCCAAGGTATATACGCAATGTCGAGCCGACCCGGCACAGAATTCCGCCAGAATGTGCAGGTATACAGTACCGCATGAAGATCCTGATCGTCGAAGATGAGCCGCAGCTGGCTGAGTCCATGGTCTCGTTTCTCTCCGCCGAGGACATGGTTGTGGAGGTCGCGCGTACGTTCAACGAAGCTGCCACGAAGGCCGGGGTGTACTCCTACGACTGTGTGCTGGTGGACATCCTGCTGCCCGGGGGCACGGGCCTCGATGTGGTGAAGCAGCTCAAGCGCGAGAACCCGCAGACCGGCGTGATCATCGTGTCTGCGCGTGATTCGCTGGATGACAAGCTTGCCGGGCTGGACCTGGGCGCCGATGACTACATCACCAAGCCGTTCCACCTTGCAGAACTGAATGCCCGTATCAAGTCGCTCATGCGCCGCCGACAGCGAGGCGGCGCACCAGAGCTCGTTGTGGGGCCAATCCGGATCAATACCGATACGCACGAGGTGCACGCCGGCAACGTCGCAATGGATCTGACCCGCAAAGAGTACGAACTGCTGGTCTACCTGGCATCCAACGCCGGCCGGGTGCTCACCAAGGAAGCGATTGTCGAGCACCTGTGGGGCGATATGGCCCTCGAGGGTGACACGTTCGACTTCGTCTACACGCATGTCAAGAATCTCCGGAGGAAACTGGCGGCCGGCGTCGAACTGGACCTCATCAAGACGGTGTACGGCATGGGCTACAAACTGAAGGTGTGACCGGTGAAACTGCACACCAAGACAGGTATCTACTACGCGTTGATGGCGGCCGTGCTGTTTGCGGTCGCGGGTGTGCTGTTCTACCAGTCGATGCGCAGCGAAGTGCTGGATGAGCTTGATGAGCAGCTTCAGGCCAAGAGAGTCGCCCTGCGCGGCCACCTCGGCGTGTTGTCGCAACTGGCTGACGATGATGTGGAGCGCTCGGTGGTGCAGGTGGCAGACCTGGTGGGCGCCGAGGAGTCCCTCAAGGACACCGTCGTGTACTACCTGCCGGACTCCGAAGATGTCCCGTACCGGCAGCTCAAGTACCTTGCCGACGAAGATGGCGTGAGCTACCAGGTGACGCTGCGGCGGTGCCTGATCGAGTCGGAGGATTTGCTCGAGGGAGTCCTGACCTCGGTTGTGGTCGCCATGGGGTTGTTGCTTGTGGGGCTGTTGGCGCTCAATACACTGGTGAGCCGTCGTCTCTGGCGGCCATTCTACCGCACGCTGCAGACAGCGGAGCAGTACCGGGTGAACGCCGCGAACTGGCACGCCGGGCCACCGGGAGACATCGAGGAGTTCGTGCGGCTGAACGACGTACTGTCGCAGATGACCGCTCGGATCGGCGAAGATTACGAGAGTCTGAAGCAATTCACTGCCAACGCTGCACACGAACTGCAGACCCCGCTCGCGGTCATCCTTGCCAAGCTCGAGGGGCTCGTCAACGCCAATGACCTGAGCGAACCGCAGCAGAAGCTGGTGGGTGAAGCGTACCGTGCGGCACACAGGCTTGCCCAACTGAACCGGGGCCTGCTGCTGCTTGCACGCATCGAAGCGGGCAGATTTCGGGAACAGGCCAGCGTGTGTCTGAGCGACGAAGTCGGGGCGCAGCTGGCGCACTACCGCGAGGCAATCGAGATGAAGGGGATCACCGTTACCGCGGATCTCGAGCCCCCGGTGTACGTGCCCATGAACCAGTCACTCGCCACCGTACTTGTATCCACGCTTCTTGGCAATGCCGTCGTGCACAACGTTGAGCACGGCACGGTGAAGGTGAGTACCGCGGATGGCTGTCTGACCATTGTTAACTCCGGCCGGCCACTTGCCGTTGCGCCCACATCGCTGTTCGAGCGATTCCGCAAAGGCGACCAAGCGTCGTCCTCGCTGGGGCTCGGACTCTCCATCGCATACCGGATCTGCCAGGTCCATGGATTCAGTGTGACATACCAAACAGAGGGAACGCAGCACACCGTGCGGGTTGGCTTCGCGGCTGTCGGTTCTCAGTCTCCAGGGAGGTAGCAGGATGCCTGTTTTGTGCCATGCCGGCCCGATTGTCTTCGCGATGGTCATGTTGCTGCAGGCATCTGCTCTGGCCGGGCCTCCAGACGCCCAGGACTCCACCCAGGACACGTCTGCGACCAGGAAGGAGCGTGTTGCCGAGCTCCCCAGGATGGTCGTTACGCCCGGAAGTTTCTCGGTGATGGGCGAGCGCCCGCTGTCCGAGCAGACCCTCACCGAAGAGGACCTGAAGAACATGTCCTGGTCGGAGGACGTCTCACGGGCCGTCACGCGGCTTCCGGGAGTAGCGTCGAACGACTTCTCCTCCAAGTTCGTTGTGCGAGGAGGCGAGAACGACGAAGTCCTGATGACGCTTGACGGCATGGAACTATACGAACCGTTCCACCAGAAGGACTTCGCGGGAGGCATCATGAGCATCGTGGATGTCGAGACCATCCGCGAAGTTGAGCTGCTGACCGGGGGGTTCACCGCCGAGTACGGCAATTGCCTGAGCGGCGTGTTCAGTCTCAAGACGAAGACCGTGCCGCACGACACCCGCACGGAACTGATCGGCCTGAGCCTGATGAACGCGCGGCTGTACGCGGACGGCACGTTTGCCAGGAACAGGGGTTCATACCTGGTCTCGGTGAGGAGAGGACTGCTCGACCAGTCGTTCAAGATCGTCGGCGAGGACGAGCGGATCCCGATCTACTATGATGCGATGCTGAAGACCACCGTCGACCTGACGCCCAAGCACACGCTGTCATTCCACGCGCTCTACGCGGGGGACAGCACCGCTATCCGCGACATCTCAGCCAAGGCCATCGACAAGCACGATACCCGGTACGACAATCTGCACAGCTGGCTCACCCTCGATTCCTGGTACAACGACCAGATACGGTCGAGGAGCATCGCGTACGTGGGCTACGCGAGGCAGAAGCGGGACGGGCGGATGCTTAAGGACGAGTACACCGACAGCGTGGATTTCACCGTGACGGACAAGAGGGAGTACGTTTTCGTCGGGCTCAAGCAGGACTGGACTCTGGATCTATCGAGTTGGTTCAGCGCAAAGCTCGGGTTCGACGCGAAGTACGTGACGACCGACTACGACTACCGGTCATTCATACACGACATACGGACAACGCCGGCCGACTCGCTGACCAGCTACGTGAGGAGCATCGATATCCAGATGAATCCGTCGGGAGAACAGGTCGGGGGGTACCTTTCGACACGATTTGCCGTTGTGCCGGAGCACCTGTTTGTCGAGCCAGGAGTTCGTGCGGACTACATCTCCTACACGCACGAGAAGCTGTTCAGTCCACGCCTTGCCGCG
>CAZJJT010000503.1:0-3830 GCA_964546395.1 uncultured Fibrobacterota bacterium | reverse complement strand
GTATCGGCTCCCGCGCCACTGTCGTTCACGCTCACTTCCACGATTGCGCTCACCGTGTCGGCCCCGCCGCGGTACACCGTGCCGCTCAAGAGGTAGCTCGCGGACGTGGCGACGGCGGAATCCTCCTCGGGCTGCGTAAGTACGAGCGTGGTCTGGTCGGGCATCTGGATCGTGTCGAGGTACACGACATGGAACACGCTGCGAGTGCTGTTGTCGAGTCCGAATCGGTCGATCGCGAACACCTCGACCTCAAGCGGGTTGCTCGTATCGTGGCCTGCAAGGCCGGTAATGAGCTTGAGGTACAGCGTGTCGTAGACGAAATCGAACGCTTCGCCGTTGAGCGAAGCCGAATCGACGGCGAGGTAGCCGCGGTCCGCAATCGAGAAGCGCATGTTGAACAGCGAGTCGCCGGTAAACAATGTATCGCCGCTGCGCGGCCCGGTGTTCAGGCACGTGATACGCGGGCCGGTGGTGTCGCTCAGAAGGTAGGTGAACGGGACGGCCGGCGACTGCCGGACGCCGTCCGTGACGTGCAGCATCCCCAGGGTGGTGTCTGCCGCTGCGATCACAACGGTCCGCGTGCTGCAGGCTTCCGACTCGACCGTCGTGCCCTGGCCGAACGACCACACGTACCGCACCCCGCGGTCCTGCACCGGGGTGCTGCTCAGCAGCACGGTGTCGCCGAACACGCCGCGCACGGTGTCGGGGCTGAGAGGAAGGGTCACGTAGACCGCGATCGTGTCGCTGCTGACTACGCTCGCCCCATCCTCGGCAGTGAGCGCCACGTACTGCCAGCCCGTGTCGTAGAACGACACGATGAAGCGGAACGGGTCCTCGGAGAGATAGGCGGACGGCACCAGCGTGTCGATATCCGACCAGGTGCGGTTGGCAGAGGCCGACACGCGAAGCGAACTCACCAGCTCCTTGACCAGGATCGACACGCGCAGTGTCTCCGCCGCGAACGCCTCCACCGTGTCACGGTCGCGCATGCTCTGCGAATCGAAATACACCCCCGCGTTGTCGATATTTTTGAAGGGGTTGTGTTCGTTGATACACCCCGGGACTGCACACAGGACGAGCAACGCGCCCGCAAGCACCGGCAGACCGCGTGCCGGTGTGCCGGGTGCCCGTCTGTGTGTGTCCCTGTGTGCCATTCGCGCTTTCGTCTGCTCAGAAGAAGAACGTGTAGGTGAACCCGGCCGCGCCGACAACACCTATGACATAGCCCCACATCATGCCGCCCCGGTCTCGTCGCGCCCGGTCGTAGGCGCTCTCCCATTCCGCGCTCGTGTGCGAGGTCAGGTTCGACGGGTCGGTGCCGCTCAGGCGGTCGAGACGATCGTTGGACTGCGCGAATCGCGCGGTGTACACGCCGCTCAGGATTGCACCCAGGAGGGTCACGCCCAGGCTCGAGTAGCGGATGATCGTGCGGGGCTTGGCGCGCGGGTCGGGAAGCAGGGTCAGCGAATCGGCCCCACCCGCAACCGGCAGGGGCGCCGTGCTGTTGTACTCGTAGGGCGTGTCGCCGGTCTGGTGCTCCACCCCGTCGATTGTCAGGTTGGCCCGGCCGTTGTTCTGGAACAGCGTCGGTCCGATACGCACGTAGCGGGTTGCCGAGGCAATCCCGTACACCGAGTAGCGTATCACACAGTAGGCGAAATGGGTCCCGATACCGTCCGACGATACCTGGATCCCGTTCCAGTCGTACGGTGCAGCCTGGATCGTACTGGCCGGGTTATGCGCCTGGTCGTTGACAGAGGTGAACACGATCGGCTTGTCGCTTTCGCCCCGCGCCAGCAGCGTTCCCAGTACCTTGATCCCGGTGAACGCGTTGAACAGCATCACCGTGCCCGCCTCGATAATCACGGTCTGGCCCTGTGGCACGATCACGTCGCCGAGCACGAAGTACGGTCCCTGGTCTGCGTAGAGAATCTTGGGCAGCGGGCCGGTCAGCGTGTCGCTTGCCTCCACGAGCACCGACCCGGCCACCGGCGCCGAGTCGGCCGGAGCGGCCGCATCCTGTGCCCGCACGCTCCGCACCGTCGTGCAGACCAATGCACACAGCAGAAGTGATTTGGCAACGCGCTGCTTCATCGCATCAACTCACTGCGAACTCAGTTCGCGGATAGCGGTGTCCGCCCGTTTATATAACTTATGCCCGGGCTGGCTCTGCAGCCGGAGTTTTATCTCGTACCAGGCATCCATCGCCTCTTTCTTGTATTCCGGCGTCTTCTTCTGCTTGTACACCGTGGTGGCCACTTCCGCCCGGCACAGCATGCGACGCTGCTCGGCCGTGACGGGCGGGAGCAGGCGCGCCGGGGCTTTCATGGCCCGATCGTAGAACACCTGCGCCTGGTCTGGCTGCCCGCGGTCGTTGAAATAGAACGCCTTGGCGAGGTAGAATTCGGCGTCAACGACATCCTGGCCCATCAGCAAACTCACGTACTGCGAGTTGTTGGTGGCCTGCAGCGCCCGGAACCGCAGCAGCATGGCCTTGGTGTCCCGCTGCACGTTGTCCGGCGACACGCCGTACAACTCGAGTACCGCCGCGTGCCGCCCCGCGTCACTCTCCGCCTGCATCAACGCCACGTGGTCGGTGGTGCCGTGCTGACGAGACAGTCGTGCATAGATACCCTCGGAAGCGGGCGCCGCCGGGGGTGGGGCGGGAGGCGTAACCGAAGGGGCAGGGGCTGCAGGACGAGGTGCCGGTGCGACAGCCGCCGGTCGCGGCGCAACCGATGGCGCGGGCGGAACTGGTGCCGGCGACACGACTGGCTGCGGCTGCGGTGGGGGCGGTGCGACTGCAACAGCAGGCACGGGCACAGGCTCAACTGCGGGCTCGGGCTCCGGGGGCTGCGGCGCTGCCGGCCCCGATGAGTCAACCGTCTCCCACGCGATGTCCTCCACCGGCGTGGGCGGCGGCTGTGATCGGGCCGGACGGGCGGGGGCAGCCACGACCGGGGCCGCGGCTTCCGGCGCATCCCCGCGCTGCATCGCCTGGCGCACCGTGATAAACACGAACACGCCGGCGGCCACCAGGGCCGAGAACGCGAGCACCTGCACAATGAGCGCGAAGTGCGGGATACTGAACTTCGTGTCGACAACGGTCCGCGTATCTTCGGCGTACTTCACATACGACCGCAGCGCCTCTTCCGGACTCTCATCGGTGGCACTGCGATGGATGTTCTCCAGCTCGCGCAGCAATTCGTTGGTGTTCTGCGGACGCTTCTCGGCCTGGAAATTCAGGCACCGGTGGATCAGGTTGCGCAGCCGCCCCGGAATCTCCACCTTGAACTTGGTGAGCGGCTGGTAGCGGTTGCTGAGCTTGTCGGTGACCAGGCGTGCCAGGTTCTTCTCCGGGAATGTGCGCGAGCCGGTCAGCAACTCGTACATCACCGCGCCCAGCGAGTAGATATCCGAGCGCGTGTCGACCGTGCCCCCCTGAAGCTGCTCAGGGGAGAGGTACTGCATCGTGCCGACCACGATACCCTCGCTGGTATCGCTTCCCGCGGTCACCGGCTTGGCGATCCCGAAATCCATCAACTTGATCTGCCCATCACGACCCAGCATCACGTTGCCGGGCTTCATGTCCCGATGGATAATCCCGCGGTACTCCTTGCCGTAGATCATGTAACGCTGGTTATGCGCGTAATCGAGCGCGCGGCACACCATGATCGCCGCTGCCGTACACACCGCCACCGGTATCGCCCCGCGCCGCATCACCAACTGCTCCAGCGTGATCCCGTCAATACGCTCCATCTCGATGTACGGCAGACCGTTCCAGTTGCCGACGACGTAGATCTCGACGATATTCGGGTGGTGGAGCTTGG
>CAZJJT010000502.1:0-3830 GCA_964546395.1 uncultured Fibrobacterota bacterium | reverse complement strand
GTGCCCAGTGAGTCCGCGCCCGAGACAGTCGCTTCCACGTTCCCAAACGCCTTCACCCCCTTCGGCAGCCGCACGTCAAGCATCAGGTTCGACACGACCTGGGCCCCTACGGACGCGTCCTCTCGCCGCTGCCCATCCAGAAACCACGCCCGCTTCGCCCGCCCGATTCCCACCGCGGTCACTTCCCCGGACAGTCCCACCGACTTGGTCTCAGACAGCTCGCCGCGTTGTGTCGAGGTATCCACGAGAGTCGACTGGGCCACAACCGTTTCGGTATCCGAGAAGAGCGCGTCCTCGTCGATGACGAAGGCGGTGTCGGGGGGTGCGGCAAGAAGTGAGAGGACAACTGTGAGAAGGCTCAGCACTGCGGTTCTCCCTGTGCGCAACTGCGTTTGACCTCACCCCGGCGGCGATCTTACTTGCTCAGGTTCTCCAGGTAGGCCTTGGTGAATACCTTATCGTCCAGATCGTCAATCGAGATATTCGATATCTCCACCACCGTCTTGTTGCCCTTCTCGAACTCATCCACGAACATCTGCTTCACCGGAACGTACCGCTTCCGTATCTCGGTGTACTTCAGGTAGTACGCCGTCTGCATCAACGTGCCGTTAAGCGAGAACGACTGCTCCTTCAGCGGCAGGAAATTGTCGCGTCGCACCCAGTATGTCTTGCGCGGGTAGTCCACGTCGTTCACCTTCGCTTTCAGCTCGAAGCGATACACGTCAATCTTCCCGAGCTTCTCCTCAGAAATGCCGCCGCCCGAGTCACGCACGGGCTCGTACATCTCGCTGAGCTTGCGCTGTTCGAAATCATCTCCGCGTGCGTCCGACCCCCCGATACTCTCGTCGCGGTTCACATGCTGGAACGTCCGCGTGTTGCGCCGGTACATCCAGAAGTTCTCGCCCATCCGAAGGTAGCCGTTGCCCTTCTCCGCTTCCGGCCCCGTGAGCACGATCAGAAACGATTCGTCGGCGTCGCGCCGGTAGTACATCATCTCCAGCACCTTCGCCCCCTGCCCCGCCTTCTGCTGCGTCAGCGTCACCTCCGCCCGCACGTCCGTGGTCATGTTGTGCTTCAGGTCGAGCGAATCCACGATCTGCTCGACGGTTGGAGCACCACGGGCTGCGGTGACCAGGGCGAGAACCAACGGTGCCACGTATCGCATGCACACGCTCCCTGTGTTGGGTCGTTGAGACGTTCCATCAGTCATAGTGCCTCAGGGCCTCCGCCGCGGTCAGGCTCGCCGCCTTCCGTGCCGGGAACCATGCCGTCGCCACCGCAATCACCAGTATCAGCGCGATATACCCGATAGTCCCACTGACGGTCGGGGCGAAGTGAAGGTGCCCTTCCACCAGCAGCATCCCCATCGGGTTGTCCTGCATGTCGATCGTCATGTTCGACAACCCCCACATCACCGCAAACCCCGCTGCCGCGCCCACCACCGAAGAGAACAGGGCAAGCAGCCCCGTCTCGAGCAGAAACGAGTTGCGCACGTCCGCGCGCTGCATCCCTATTGCCCGCACCGTCCCAATCTCCCTCGTACGCTCCCGGACAGTCATCCGAAGTGTGTTGACTACGCCGATCATGATCACCACGAACAGCACCAGCACCGCCACCAGCGTTATCAGGTTCAGCGCGTACTCCAGGTTCAGCACCGCGCTTGCCGTCTCGTACATCGACCGCACATCCACACTCACCGCCCGGTTCTTCCTGCGAGCCAGATCCCTGTACCGCTCCTGCATGTCCTTCGTGCTGCTGCTGCGGTCGAGAAGGATGTACTCCAGGCCCAGCGCCCCGGCCAGCGGGTGCGTTCTGTCGGGCGCCCATGCGCCCTGAGCTGCGACAGGCCAGTTGGCGTAGAACAGCTTGTAGAAATCGCGATCGTTCACGAGCAGGCCCCGTGCGCTCAGCGAATCGTCCGCCGCAAACACCGCCCCCACCACCAACGATACCGTGCTGTCCTGGGCACGAAACTTGCACCGGTACGACACGCGCACCGTATCACCCGCATCAGCACCCAGCCGTGAGGCCAGCTCCTGGCCTATCGCCACCCCCTCACGGCCCCACGCCGCCGCCGAGTCTCCCGCCACGAGCCGCAACGCGCCCTGCAGTCGCGCGCGCTGCAGCGAGTCGGGCCCGGGCGTCAGCACGCTCACCGGCGCCTCTCTTTGCCCGCTGCGCGCGGTGCCCGCGATCAGGGCCAGTGACGGTGCCAGGCGGTCGTGCAGCTTGTCGGCCTCGCGCTTGGCGTCGCGCCTCGGGTTCTCCAGCGTGATGTACAACTCGGCGATGTCGTGCGGACCGTATCCGAGAAGGCGCTTGGCGTTGCGCATCTCCACAAACGCCGGTGCAGACATGAAGATGCTGGCGGGCCTGAATATCCCGACCACGGTCAGCCGCCCTGCCACATCCTGCCCGTTGACATCCCGCAGGCGTACCCGCACGATGTCGCCCTTCCTGACATTAAGGTAGTCGGCCTTCTGTTCGGACAGTATCACCGCGTTTTCGACACTCGTGTCACTCACATCCTCAAACGCCCCCTCAATCATCCTGAAATTCGACTCCGCCTCCTTCACCTCTTCGGGCGTAGCATACGCGTCGAGGTCGATTCCCACCAGGATGATATTGTCGGACTTGCCGTTGCCGATGGCCCGGGCAAAGTTGCCGATGGTCTCTTCGATCTGCGTGATCCCCTCCACGGTCTCGCGCGCCGTGTTCAGTATCCGCTCGCCGTCGTAGAAAATCGGGCGGTAGAAGTCTCCGTCCTTCGAGAACGTCACCGACACATGCCCCGACACGTATTTCACTACCCGCGTAAACAGCACCTCGGAGATCCCGTGCGCAAACGCGTTGGCCAGGATCAGAATCATCGCGCCAAACGCGATTGCCGTTCCCAGCAGCACGTTGCGCCGTTTCTGGCGCAGAAGGTTGCGAAGGCTTATCAGCAGCAGCATGCGCATCGTTCTCATTCCCTCGCGATCGCGTCCAGCGGGGTAATCGACCGCGCAACCAGCAGCGGGTAGAGCACCGCCAGAACGGTCACCAGTGTCAGCTGGATCGCCACCACGATGATGTCCCGCGGCAGCAGCACCGGGTGAAGGCGGTCGCCGCCAAACAGCAGCTGCACCATATCGTTGGTGCTCGTGATATCCATCAGCGGGAGCACGTTCACCACAACCAGGCCCAGCAGCACCCCCAGCCCGCCGAACACGAACGAGAGCATCGCGGTCTCGCCCAGGAACATCAGGCTCACGAACCCTTTCCGCGCCCCCACCGCCCGCATCATGCCGATCTCGCTCACCCGCTCCAGCGCCGCCATGCTCAAGGTGTTGACGATGATGATAATCGCGACCACGAACAGCAGCATCACAAACAGGAACAGCGAGCCCTTGATTATCTGGGTCATGCTGCCGATCATCCCCGTCGCCTTCCGCCAGGGGACCGCGCGCACGCCCGCCCCCGCGGCTGCCAGGTCCTCGTTCAGCTTCACGGCGCCCTGCTCCGGCTTCACCCCATCCTTCAGCAGCACCAGCACCAGGTTGTACGTCCCCGCCTCCACGTCGACAGGTCCCTGCAGCTCCTCGGGCCGCTCCTCCCGCACCACCTCCTGCACCTGCATCTCCGCCGCGTCGCTGCCGAACAGCTCATCCAGCGCCCCCTCGTCCATCTCGAGCAGGTTCTGCTGCGCATCGCTGAGCGAGGCGTTCATGTCCGCCGTCGCGAAATAGCCCAGGCAGCGGCGGTACGACTCGATATCGATCAGCGTGAAATGTCCCCAGATCGTGTTCAGCGCGCGGGAAGGCGTCGAGGCCCAGAGCGAAACCGTCTGG
>CAZJJT010000501.1:3175-3848 GCA_964546395.1 uncultured Fibrobacterota bacterium | reverse complement strand
GGTCGTTATGATGTCGATCAAGACACAGGAACTCAAGGAGGTCATGCAGGTCCCGTCGAAGGAGGGACTGACCGTCGGGCTCGAGGTAAGCTGCCTCTACCACCTGAGCCCCGAGAAGGCTTCGTGGGTGTACCGCGATGTCGGACCGAACTATGAAGAGGTCATCCTGATCCCGCAATTCCGGTCGGTGGCCCGCGGTGTAACCGCGTCCTATGAAGCCAAGTCGCTGTACACGTCTGAGCGTGAGGCACTGTCCCAGGCCATCAAGGATGGGCTCGAGACGCAGGTGCATGAGCGCGGCATCGTGGTGGAGTCCTCGCCGCTGCGCAGCGTGCAGCTGCCGAAGGGGCTGAGCGATGCGATCGAAGAGAAATTGAAGATGGAGCAGGAGAGCCAGCGCATGCAGTTCGTGCTGCTGAAGGAGACGCAGGAAGCCGAGCGCAAGCGTGTTGAGGCCCAGGGTATTGCCGATTTCCAGACGATCGTCACCAAGGGTATCAGCGAGCCGCTGCTGCGCTGGAAGGGGATCGAGGCGACCGAGAAACTGGCCAACTCGGGCAACACGAAAGTCATTATCGTTGGTGGCAAAGATGGCCTCCCGCTAATCCTGAACACGGCGAAGTAGTCCGGGAGCCGCGTACGTGCCTGCGAAGCGCAAGACCCGCGGCCGCCT
>CAZJJT010000501.1:0-3165 GCA_964546395.1 uncultured Fibrobacterota bacterium | reverse complement strand
TGTGGCAGGCGGCCGCAATACCGTCATCTTCGATCTCTCGGAAGTCCTGATTTCGGGACTGGTGGGCGTGGAGCAGAAGCTGGCGCCGGCACTGGGGGTGAAAGAGGAAGCGGTGCTGCCGGCGCTCGGGGGCGAGCCGCTCCGTGAGTTGTGCCGCGGGAACACCACCGAAGACGAGTACCTTGCGGGGGTGCTCAAGCGGACGAAGTGGCGGATCGGTTCCGAGCAGCTCAAGAGCCATGTCCGCGCCAATTTCCATTGGAAGGTGGGCGGCATGAAAGAACTGGCGCTCGACCTGTCGGCGCGCTACCGCGTGTGCGTCTATTCCGACCATGGCCGCGAATGGATCGAGTACATCACCGAAATCCACCCCTTCCTCTCGCAGTTCGCGGAGCGGGTGTACTCGTTCGAGATTGGGCTGACCAAGAAGGACCCGGGGGCGTTTGAGGCGGCGCTGGGTCGGTTGGGGTGCACCGCGGCAGACAGCGTGTTCATCGACGACAACGAGGGCAACGTCCAGAACGCCCGAGTCGCCGGCCTCTGCGGCATCCGGTTCTACTCCCATACCAGCCTTCGTGCCGCGCTCGCGGGCCAGGGGATTGCCTGAGGTGTATCTAGAATTCGGGGCGGGGAACGCCGCGTGTCCGCAGGCCGGCAATCGCCCTTTCAACCGCTGTGTCGAACGCTGTTCTGTCCCGCTCGATCGCCTCGCGCACTTGCTCCACCCGGTGCTCAAGGTGCTCCACGGCGGTCTCGAGGGTCGACAGGTTCCGCAGCTCCGGCTGCGCTGCCAGGTGGAACACGCGCAGCGCCCGGCAGAACGATACCACCTGGCCCGGCGACAGCACGGCGAGCAGGCAGTTGCGCTCGGGAGTGCAGATGCAGACGTTGCAGGCTGGTGGCCGTCCCCAGTCGAGGCGGCAGCCGGATTGCCCGAGAAGGCTGTGCTGCCCGCGCGCCCTGAGTGCAGCAGCCGTCGATGAGTTGGCCTCCGAGCGTGCGAGCAGTTCGCTCAGTACGGGGCTGGCGGCAAGGTGCTCCAGGCAACGCACACCGATGCAGCAGCACAGATGCTCGCCGGTTTCGGCCGAGAGCTGCCCACACACGGTGCACAGCTTCCCAAAGTACGTGGAGAACAGCTCCCGCACCGGCCGTTCCGCCCGCAGGTACAGCTCAATGCGCGCCTGGACCTCTTTGCTCACTTCCGGATCCCCGCTTCTGGCCTCTCGCTTCTGCCCCGGAAGCATTGGGCCTGGTGATCATCGACCATCCCTGTTGCCTGCATGTACGCATAGCAGATCGTACTCCCCACGAACCGGAACCCACGTCGCTTCAGGTCCCTGCTCATCGCGTCTGACTCCGGCGAGTGTGTCGGCAGTTCGCGGAATGCGCTCGCCCGTGTGCCGGCCCGGAGCGTGCGGCCACCGGTGAACTGCCAGATGTAGCGGTCAAACGAGCCGAGTTCGCGCCGCACGGCCTTGAACGCCCGTGCGTTGCCAATCGCCGACTCGATCTTGAGGCGGTTGCGTACGATGCTCGTGTCACGCATCAGTCGTGCCACGTCCCGCTTCGTGTACCGGGCAATCCGCTCCCAGTCGAAGTCGTGGAACGCTCTGCGGAACGCCTCTCGCTTGCGCAGAATTGTGATCCATGAGAGCCCTGCCTGGAACCCCTCGAGGATCAGCATCTCGAACAGCCGCCGCTCGTCGTGCAGCGGCACCCCCCATTCCCTGTCGTGGTACGCGGTATAGAGCGGGTCGGTGCCGGCCCAGTCGCACCGCGTGCAATCACCACGTGTCACTGGCGTGCGTGCTTCCATGCCAGCAGCGCTTCGGCAAGCTCGACATCGGCGCGTGAAGTGATCTTGAAATTGGCGGGGTCGCCCCAGGCGATACCCACCTGGATTCCCATGCTCTGCATCAGCACCGCTTCATCGGTGGGCGGATCGTCCATGGCCTGCGCCCGACCAAACCCTTCCAGCAGGTCGGTGCGGTGGAACAACTGCGGGGTACCCACGCGCACGAGGCGCGAGCGGTCGACTGTCTCGAGCGCACGGTCATCGATGAAATGGCGAATCGTGTCCACGACTTCGGTGACTGTCACCACCGACCGGTAGCTGTGCGACTGCTGAAGCAGCGAATCGATCACCGCGTGGGTCACAAACGGCCGGGCGGCATCGTGTACGAGCACGACCTCGTATGCCTCCGAGCACTCCTGCACCCCGTTACGCACCGACTCCCATCGCTCGGAGCCGCCTGCCGCCACCGATACCCGCGCGGTCAACTCCACCGACGCCGCGATAGCCGCAGCATCCTTCAGCCGGTCCGCCGGCACTACCAGTACGAGCTGCGCCACGTCGGGGTGTGTACCCAGTTCCTGCAGCGAGTACTGCAGCAATGGTCTGCCGGCCAGGGGGACAAACCCCTTGGGCATGTCCATGCCGAGCCGTGCCCCCTGGCCCGCGGCCACTATCACGGCGGCGACGCTCACTGTTCTCCCTTCCGCTCCACCAACCCGCGCACTTTCAGGGGCAGACCGAAGCACCGGATGAACCCGGCGGCATCCTTCTGGTCGTACAGCGCCGTGTCGGTAAACGAAGCCAGGTCGGTCAGGTAGAGCGACTTCTCCGCCCGCGTCCCGGCGGGCACGATGTTGCCTTTGTAGAGTTTCAACCTGACAGTGCCGGTGACGTTACGCTGGGTGCTGTCGACGAACGCGTCGAGCGCCTCGCGCAGCGGGCTGAACCAGCGTCCGTCGTACACCAGGTCGGCGTACAGAAGTGCCACGCGCTGCTTGAAGTGACTCGTGTCACGGTCGAGCACCAGTCGCTCGATCTCGCGGTGGGCCGCGTACAGGATGGTGCCGCCCGGGGTCTCGTACACGCCGCGCGACTTCATGCCGACCAGCCGGTTCTCCACCATGTCCACCTGCCCCGCACCATGGACCCCGCCGATACGGTTCAGCTCTGTCAGCAGTTCCACCGGACCAAGGTCGCTGCCGTTGACTGCAACCGGCGTCCCCTTCACAAACCGTATTTCCACGTACTCCGACTTGTCGGGTGCATTCTCGATTGCGCTCGAGATCTTGTAGATACCTGTCTGCGGCTCGTTGGCCGGGTCCTCGAGTTCACCGCCCTCGTGGCTGATATGCCAGATATTGCGGTCC
>CAZJJT010000500.1:0-3851 GCA_964546395.1 uncultured Fibrobacterota bacterium | reverse complement strand
CTGCCGTGAACCAGGAGGGTAACGATGCAGGGATTGAAAGCAGTCGCGCTTGGCACAGTCGCCGTGCTGGTCTACCTGGGGGGGCGCACCGTGGTTGCCTACGACTACATCACGCCGTTTGACAACACCGACATTTCCTGGCTTCCGCTGGGCAACAGCCAGGGCCATATCACCGCGGTGGTCACGCCGGTGGGCCTGCCGATTATCACCACGCTGCGTCAGCCGGGAAGCGGCCGGTCGGTGATGAACGGTCAGACCGAACTGAAAGTCACATACAAGAACCCGTCACTGACCCCCCCCTTCGATCGGCGCAACAACTGGGGGCCTTGGGATGTGTGCTTCTCGGACGGGATGCAGCCGGTGGTGAGCTACCAGAAGGACGCGGCCACGCAGGTGGTGTGGCCGCTCAGCATGGTTGCCGTGTCGCGCGAATGGGTACAGGAGTCCAACATTCTTCGCACGGTCATCGGCACTGCCGACTTCGAACTCACCGTCGAGGACTTCATCTGCAGCGATCGCGACGGACTGGTGCGCACCATGACTCTGAAGAACCTGATGGCAGTATCGGCATCGTTCCGTCTGATCAACTTCGCGCCAATCAACCCCAGTGGACGCGAGATGTCGCCGTGGGTAACCAACTGGAAGCAGTTTGGTGCGACCAACCGCTGCCAGTACGATGCGGGCGGCGACTGTCTGCTGTTCACCACCACCAACTCCAGCTGGTGGGTGGTTGGTGCTGACCGCACTTCATCGGGCCACCACTGTGCTGCTTACCCCGGTGTCGCCACAGACATCGCCGACGGGGCGCTCAGTGGCGGTGCGAGTGTCGGGCCGGCGGTGGTCGAGGGTGCGCTGTCGTACGACTCGCCGGTCCTTGCGCAGAACGAGAGCTACACGGTGACCTCGTTTGTCACGTACGTGGGCAGCGGTACCTCTGCGCAGGCGGTCCAGCAGCTCACCAACAGCTACAAGAGCACTACGGGTGACGCGCTTCGTACCGCCACCCTGGCCTGGTGGCAGTCGTGGCTTGCCCAGGGCACGGCGAACTCGATTGCCGACCCGGTGCTTCGTACTCTGGTGCGCCGCCTGCTGATGGTGGTGAAAGCCTGCATCTGGGACATCGGCGGTATCTCGGCGGTCCCCGGCGAGCTGTGCATGTTCTACACGCGTGACGCGATGCCGCCGGCGCGGGCGCTGGCGCTGTACGGCTACCCGGATGAGGCCAAGCGGATGCTGCTGGCGCTGGAGGCCTACATGACGTTCTCGGGGAACATGAACTTCCAGAGCTACAACGCCACTGTCAGCACGCTCATCAGTACCGGGTTCTCCGGGACCACCTCGTTCACCAACATCACGAGCTTCTCCATGGATGACCCGGCGCTCATCGCGTTCACTATCGGCGAGATCTGGCGTATCGGCGGGCGGACCGATACGCAGTTCATCACGCAGACCTGGCCGTTCATCAAGCACCTGGTTGCCATGGGCGAACGTGACATGGGCTCGCAGGGAGTCATCGCACAGAATGGCGGATTCCAGGATGACATGCTGCACTGGGCGTTCCTGCGGCCCGGTTCGGGCATTTCCTGTTCGTATTTCAACATGCTGTGGGTGTCCGCGCTGGAGCTGGCGGCCGAGATGGGCACAACGCTGGGTCATACCACCGAAGCCGCGCACTACACCTCGCTTGCCGCCTCCATCCGCACGAACATCGAGAGTACGTTCTGGAGCGAGTCGATGCAGCGCTATGCCTACATCCACGTGCCCGACAACCGTGACCTCGCCCGCACTGATTTCACGGCCGTGTCGGACGGACAGGGTGGTCGGTACATATACCCCAACAGTGCGTTGGCCCACGGCGCGTCGTACGCTCACTGGTGCGGGTACGCCGACGATGCCCGCGCGCGGGCGTCGCTGGCCAAGGCAAAGGCCTCGGTGGGCACACTGCCCGCGGGTGACCTGATCTTCGCCAACTACAGCTCGATGACAGCCAGGCTGACGCGCACTCTGTATGGCGAGGCGGTGGCCGGTGATGCAGCCATGGAGGATCTCAAAGACTGGATCGTCCGGACGGCGCCGCTGGCAGGGATGCCGGAGAACTACCCGACGAACAACCGTGCGGTGCAACTGTGGATGTGTGGTGAGACCCTGGTGGCCCTCCGCGCCTACGTGGATGCCACGGTCGGGGCGGTCAGGCCAACACCGACTACGGTTGCCTGCCCCCTGCTGCCGAAGGGGGTTGCGGTCCGCGAGTTCGACCTGGCAGGGCGGCTGGCAATACCCGGACCGGGGCTCTCGGCGGGTCCCGCAGCCCCAGGTATCCGTATCGCCCGCACCCCCCAGAGAGGCACCGCGCTACGCACGGTTGGGGTGGGCCGGTAGCAGTCCCGAAGTATCTTCCTTCGTGCCTGCCGTTGCCGGGTGACAGCAGTTCCTGTGCAGACGCGCCGGGGGGAGCGTTCTTCGCTGCGATGCCGTTTGTAGAAGCTGGGAATCTGCGCGAGCAATACGACTGTGTGGTTGTGGGCGCCGGTCCTGCCGGGCTCAACGCCGCGCGCCGTCTTCGTCTGTCAGCCCCCGGTATCTCCCTTCTTCTTGTCGACAGAGCCATCCCCTGGGAATGCCCCAAAGCGTGCGCTGAGGGGGTCGGCAGGGCCGGCTTCGCCGAGAACACGCCGGTACGGCAGTCATGGATCCGCCACCGTATCACGAGCGTTGCGTTTCATTCGCCATCCGGCGAGACTATCACGTACACCGATGAGCGCGGCGGGTACATCATCGACCGCGCTCTCATGCAGCGGGATATCGCTGCCGAGTGCGCTGAAGCGGGAGTGGATGTGCTGCTGGGGGAGCGCGTGCAGGCGGTGTCGCCGTGGGGGGAGCAGGGGCGAGCGGTACGGCTGCAATCGGGCCCGCTGGTGAGCGCGCAGGTAGTGGTGGACGCCGCCGGGGCATCTTCACCGTTGGGCAGGGACGAGCCAATCACCTGGAAGGCCTACGACCCCGAGCCTGCGTTCTTCGTGGTTGCCGACGGGGTTGAGCACGACACCGCCGTTGTGCACCTGCATGTCGGGCAGCGCCTGGCGCCCGGGGGGTACGGCTGGATGTTCCCGGGAGCCGGCGACACGGTGAATATCGGCGTGCTGGTGGGCAGCGCGCAACGGGGCACTGTCAATATCCGCAATCTTCTCGACTCTCTTCTGTCAAACGCATATCCCCAGGCACGGGTGCACTCGTACCACGCGGGTGTCATTGCCTGCGGGTACCGCAGGGGACCGCTGGCGCTGCAGGGCCTTATCAAGGCCGGGGATGCGGCCAATACGACCAACCCGATGTCGCGTGCGGGAATCTGCGAAGCGCTGCGGAGTGGGCTGGCCGCGGCCGCGTGTGCGCTGGAGATGCTGGACGCCGGCTCGGAGCGGGAGGTCGGGCGTTGCTGCCGCCGCTACGAGGCACAATGGTACCGCGTGCTGGGCAAGCGCCACGCGAAGCTGCTCGATACCAAGGACTCCCTGCAGCGGATACCCGACCGCGACTACGACACGGCGGTCAAGACACTTGCCGCGATTCCGCAGAGCAAGCTTACCATGGCGCGCATCTTCCGTGTCGCGCTGCAGCGTTTCCCGCGGCTGGTGTGGGCGATGAGGCACTTGATGTGATTGTGGATTGCTGATTGATGATTGTGGATTGACAGCTTACGCCCTTGTCTGCCCAATCACCCCTTCATTCGTCTTCCGCACCTTCACGCCTTGCCCCGCCAGGTACTCCTTCAGCTCCCGCACCGTGTACTCGCCGTAGTGCAGGACACTCGCCACCAGCGCTGCGTCAGCCTTCCCGGTTGTGAGTACGTCGTA
>CAZJJT010000499.1:240-3853 GCA_964546395.1 uncultured Fibrobacterota bacterium | reverse complement strand
GAGGAGTACACGCGAGACAGCCCGAGCGCCTTGAGCTTGCGCAACGTGTTCTTGTACTCAAGAAGTCGCATGCTGACCGGCGCCTGTGCTTTCATGAGGGTCTGTTTCCTTCTTTCCAGCATGAACTCCGCATGACCGTGGGCTTCCGGCCCGTTTTTTGTTACGAAGATACCATATTTTGTTACGTATGTCAACTCTTTTGTGACTCTACTACCATTAAATTTCTGAGTGCGGCGAGGGATGTCTGTTGTAATCGATTGATATACAAAATATTACACTAACGAATGCCCGGAGGAGTGTGTGGAGGTGACCAACTGACGCGCCGCATCCACGGAATTTACGGGGAGAGCCGCGACAACGCACTCAACCAGGCTCCCGCATGCACGATCCAGTCTTCATCGGTGAACATCGACGGACCGTCGTTCTCGCGGCGAGGGGCCAGCTCAAACGTGAACTGCTGGTCAATATCGAACCCGTTGCAGATTGAGCCGCGGATTGTGCGCCACGAGCCGGCCCAGCGATTGCCGATACCCAGTATCATGCTCCGGGGCTCGGCAACACCCTCCGGAATCTCGTCCGACCACACGTGCGAGGCCGCCAGGCTCTCCCGCGTGACACCGGCGTTGAGTCCGGCAATCCACTGCAGATTGGCGGTGGCGATCTCGACGAACTCGGCACCGCCCAGCAGCGCGCCCAGCTCAAGGGCCAGCGCGGCCGCGTGCGCGTAGGCGCCGTTGGCGCCGTGCCAGAGTCCGCCGAACACCAGCAGACCCTCGCCACCGAACACCCCTTGGGGAAGGAGCAGGAACGGGTTGCGGCTGCACGCCGGCACCAGGTAGCCGTACGCGAACCGCTCGAGGCATGCGCGCCACGCGCCCGCCCTCGCGTGCTCCGGCATCGCCCGGTACATCTCTGCCAGGTATACCAGGTAGTGCGGGAACGTGGCCCCGCAGTCGTGGCCCACGCCATGGTGTTCCCAGGCCTTCTCGGTGAACGCGCGTGAGTCGAACGACCGGAAATGCCCGTACAGCCCGTCCTCCGCCTGCTCTTCGGTGAGCTGCCGCTGCATGATACGCTCGGTGAGCGCAACCGCCTGCTCGAGACATTCGGCGCAACCGGCCTTGTGGAGTTCCCAGTGGGCCCAGGCGCTGCACACCAGATCACGGGTCATGAACTCGGCAGGGGGCACGGCGTCTTCGGGCGCGCCGTGAGCCCACGCGTGGAAATTGTCACTCACGGGGAGGGGGCACGAGTGGAGCCACTGCAAGGCGCCAACGGCCCGTTGCACATACCCCCACGCCCGGGAAGCGTCGTGTTGCCTGAGCACCAGCCCGGCCCGCGCCCACGCCACCGCGCACTTCGCCACATCGCCGGGGATTACCCGGTGGTGGTGGGAGTACTCATGCACCACGGCGCCCACCCCGAGCCCTTGCTGGTCGGCCAGGTCCTGGCATTCCGCCAGGTACTCACAGCCATGGCTCACCTGGGCAGCCAGGGCCGCACGATCCGCTTCTTCCATGCGCCCGGCCGCCCGCTCCGCCAGGTCGCACAGCCCGATCAGCATCACCGCATGGCTGTTGACCTCACGCAGTGTCGAGCCGCAGTCGGCCCACCCCTTCCGTTCCCTGGCGAAGATGATCCGCCGTCCGAGCTGTTCGAGCGCAACCGGTCGCCAGCTCCGGGAGAAGAGCAACTCAGGCGCTACCCGCACCGGCCCGTCGCGAAACAGCACGCGCCCTTCGTGTACCACCACCACTTCGTAGACCCCTTCGCGGGCAAGTCCGGAGAAATCGGCGATCCACCAGTGACTGTGCCAGAGCGTGCCCCAGTAGTCGAGCCGTACGGAGATGGCGGCGGCGCCGCTCGCCGCGTCGCGGACTTGCAGCTCCGCGCCCTCAGGGACGCACTCGCGCGAACCGCTGCGCACGACGGCCCGCTTCGGCCTGCCGCAGTCATAGCCAACCTGCGAAACCAGTAACCCCTGTACGCTGGTGCCCATCTGACTCCCCCGGCAGCCGCGGCGCTGCGCCTGCGCAAGCTACCTGTCGCGCGGGGAGGAGTCAATACCCCTGCGCGGATCGAGATGCCTGGTGATGCAAAACCACGTTAGCAGTACACAGAACGCCATCTGCAGGCACATGCGGTGTATATTGCCCGCACGGAGGGAGCCACGATGACGCGGAGTGAGATCAACGCCCTGATTCGCGATTCGAAGACGTTCTTCGAGCGCATGCTGTTTCGCCTTCCGCCGTGGGCGTTCTGGGCCCCTTCACAGTGGCGCGGCACCCTGCCGGCCACGCGCGGGATCATCGACAGCATGCTTGGCTGGGACCTGACCGACTTCGGCAGCGGCGATTTTGGCGCGCGCGGACTGCTCTTGTTCACGATCCGCAACGGAGTGGCAGCCAAGAACGCCAAGACCTATGCCGAGAAGATCATGATCGTGCGCGAGGGCCAGGAAACGCCAATGCACTTTCATTGGAGCAAGATGGAGGACATCATCAACCGCGGCGGCGGCAACCTGGTGCTTGAGCTGTACAACTCGGACCGTGACGAGAGCCGTTCGGACCGGCCGGTCAGCGTGAGTGTGGACGGGATCGTGCGGACAGTGTCGCCCGGCGGCGCCGTGGTACTTGCTCCCGGCGAGAGTATCTGCCTGACACCCGGCTTGTACCACCGGTTCTACGGCGAAGAGGGCAAGGGGACCGTGCTGGTGGGTGAAGTCAGCATGGTAAACGATGACACGTCGGACAACCGCTTCCTCGAGCCGCTGGGACGGTTTCCGGCGATTGACGAAGACGAGGAGCCGCTGCACCTTCTGGCAGTCGACTACGGCCGCTACGTGTCGTGAGCGTAGCGCGGCCGGCTCCGGCGATCCTGGCGGTCGACATACAGGCGGTGCTCGTCGATGTAGCGGCGTACCGCCGGCGGGATGAGGCCGTTGCAGCTCCTCCCCTGCCACACGAGCGTGCGTACCTGGCTCGAGCTGAGGCCCCACTCAGGCGAATCAATGCCCATCACATCCGCGTCACGCAGCGCATCCGGCCGTTTCAGGCTGTGGCCGGGACGGTGCACGACGCAGAGTCGCACCATCTTCAGCAGCTCGCGGTACCGGTGCCAGGTGGGGATTTCGGGAAGGTTGTCGGAGCCTACAATCAGGACCAGTTCGGCCCCGGGGTACGTTCCGCGCAGCTCGCGCACGGTATCGACCGTGTAGGAGGGGCCGGGACGATCGATTTCGCCGCGGTAGATCGTGAACCCTTCGGTGTGCCCGATCGCCAGCTCCAGCATGGCCAGACGGTGGGCCGCCGACGCGTGGACCGTGCACTGCTTGTGGGGCGGGAGACCGCCAGGGGCGAAGAGCACGAGCGACAGCTCGAGGCATTCCCGTGCCAGCGAAGCCACCGCGATGTGGCCGTGGTGCACGGGGTCGAACGCTCCGCCGAACAGTCCGATACGCGACGGTGTTCTCATGGGTCGCGGCGCCCGCCCCCTTGCGCCGGGCTACTGCTCTTCGGTGAGACGGAACAGCTGCAGTTTGGCTCGACGTTTGACGTCGTCCTGGTAGTCACCCTCGATCACGCTGCGCAGCAGTGTCTCCGCTTCGGTGCTT
>CAZJJT010000499.1:0-230 GCA_964546395.1 uncultured Fibrobacterota bacterium | reverse complement strand
CGGTTGACATTGGCGAGTGACTGGGCCAGCTGCAGCTGCGCTTCCGGCACGTACTCCGACGTGGGATACTCTTCGACGAGCGCGCGGAAATACACTATCGCGGCATCGAACTTGTCGATCCGGTAGTAGAACCGCGCATTCTCGTATTCCTTGCGTGCCAGCTTGTCGTAGCACTTCTCGACGTATGCCCGGGCACTCTGACCGCCGTCCGACTCGACACGAACGCCGTA
>CAZJJT010000498.1:0-3858 GCA_964546395.1 uncultured Fibrobacterota bacterium | reverse complement strand
CCTGCAGATGGCTTCGTGCCTGCTTGAGGGCCTTGCTGGCTGCTTCGGTCTCCACTGGTTCTCCTTCGGACCGTCGGTGTGATCAATATAGTACCTCAAAAACCAATGCAGGCAACAAGAAGTGCGGTATTCCCCAGCCATGACAGGTACTATACCCGCGCTACTACGCATCGAAGCAGTTCTACAAGTTCGTGCGTCCCGGCGCCATCCAGATCGAAAGCACATCCGACGACCTGGATATTGCCGTGGTGGCCCTTGCTCACCCTCAGGACCGCACCCTGACCTTCGTACTGCTGAACCAGGCCACAGCAGCCAAGTCCGTATCCCTCAGCGGCCCCAACCTGCCGTCCTCGTTTGCCCAGTACCGCTCATCGAGTTCCGAGAACTGCGTGAGTCGAGGTACGCTGACGGGCGGCTCGCTGAGCATCCCCGCCCAGTCGGTGGTCACACTGGTAGGCGACGGCTACGACCTCCCGGCAACGAGCCTGGCCGGCCAACACAGGGCGACGCACAATGCAGCGGCCGCAGTTGGGACGGTTCCCGTGCGGACGTACGGCCTCGACGGCCGTCGCGTGAGGGTCGCGAGTGGGCTCGGAAATGCTCACGCGGTCTACGCGGTTGGTGTTGGGGCGATTGGTCGTGCAGTGTTGCAGGTGAACGGGCTTCCACAAAAATAGTACCACATAGAGCAACGACGGCAATAAGAACCACAGCAGCAGGCGGCAGTGACGCGTACGTTCATCGTACAGACGATCCCCGTCCCACAGGCTTCGCAGAACCTGCAGAGAACAGGAGTAAAGATGTACCTCACTCACAGACAACACCTATGCCGACCAATCGTGGCAGGACTGCTGCTGGTATCGGTCGCAGTGCAGGCATGGGCAGAGGCCAAGCGTGTCGGCAACCTCTACATCTGGCGCAACGAGCTCGAGACCGATGTCTTCGTCCAGGAAGCCATCGTGGCATGGGTTCCCGACACTGCCGCGACCGTGCGCGGGTTCTTCTTCCATGGTAGCTGGGGCGGATGTCCGGGAGCCGATGCTCGTCCGTGGGCGCAGGGCGACACTGCGTGGCAGGCGTATGCGGCAGAACTGGGGTTCGGACTTCTGGGCACAACGCACATGTGCGGTTCGGAGTACAACCCCAAGAACACCAATCTGCTCAAGAAGGCGCTCGTCGAAATGGGCGCGGTTGGCCCGAACACCGAGATCGCCAATGTGCCGCTCATACCCTGGGCCAATTCCAACGCGGCTGCGGCGGGGTACACACTCGCCTGCCTCATGCCGGAGAAGATCCTCTGCGCGTGGCTCAACGTTCCGGCCAGGTTCATCCCCTCAACTCCAAGCGACGGAGCCATGAAGGTGCCGACGGTGTTGAGTACGGGCGAGAACGACCCCAACCACGACGCGCTTGCGCCGATTGTGCGGAACGCCCGTTCACGCGGCGGCCTGTGGGCGTGGACCGAGGTCGAGGACATGGGCCACAACGCCTACCGCGTGTTCCATGTCGGCCGGTCGTTCTTCGAGAAGTGCATCGCCCTCCGCTACCCCCCGAACGCCGACCCTAAGGCCGGTCCGATACAGCTGATCGACATCGACGAGCGCAGCGGGTGGCTTGCCGACGACACCTGGCGCACTCAGAACTTTGCGGGCATCTACCCGTACAACGAGTTCCCCGGCAACAAGAGCACCGCGCAGTGGCACATCGACAAGGACATTGCATTCATGTCGCGCGGGTTGGCCTCGTGGAACGACCAGGTGTCGATCGAGATGTACGTGGACGAGAAGAGAGTGGAATGGGACCTCGAGGATGAGTTCCCGATGGTGGCGCGGCCCGGGGCACAGGCACGCATGGTGATGGCGACCAACGGGTTTGTGTGGGACAGCATACAGGTCTATCGCGGCGCAACCCGCATCGCTTCACTTACTACCGGTTTGCCCGAGTACACGTTTGCGCTCCAGGCGGGCGAGCTTGCCCAGACGTACGCGATGCTTGCGTATGGCGGGTCGGACGTGCAGTCGGATATGCCGCATGGTGTGGTCGTGATTGATGCCAACAGTTCAACCGCAACCGCACAGTCGGTCGCGCCACAGGTGTTCTCTGCGTCCGCGGCACCTCCGGCGCAGTTCGACCTGCTCGGCCGGCCGCTCCGCTCGCGGGCAGCAGCTCCTGCGGTTCGGCTGGAGGTCGGTTCTGCGCGGGGCGCGCGCGTCTTGGTTTCCACTCCCTAGCAGCACCAGCGACGAGCACAGGACACGAGCACCACGCATGAATACCAGGTCACTTCTCTCCGCCGCAGGGATGCTCGCGATGCTCGCCGTCGTCCACCCCGCCAGGGCGGCGATCCAGGGGTACGTGCTCAGCAGCCAGAAGAACTCGAGCAACGAGAACCTGGGCGTGCAGCTCATCAATACGCAGTCGCTCGCCTCGACTACGCTGACCGGCGGCAAACTGGGCGTGGATGGCGGTGCGTGCTTCTCGCCCGACGGCAAAAAGGTTGCGTTCATATCGTACCGCACACTGAGTGTGATGGACAACGACGGCACCGACGTTACCAGTATCTGCGCCGTGGAGAACCGTTCGCAGACGCCGAGTTGGTCGGAGAACGGCTACATCTACTGGGTCAACGAGACCGACAAGATCTACCGGGCAAACGTTGCCACGAAGCAGTCGGGCGCATATGCCGCGCTTGCCGACTTCAGTGGCACGAAGCCGTCGATGTTTGTGCTCATGAAGGTCTCGCTCGACGGGACACGCGCAGGATCGATGGGCAACGGCAGCGAGGGGGCGTTCGGCTACGACTTCGCGAGTATGGTGGCATTTCGGCTCGGGGGCGGGTGCCGGGGGACCGTGTCGGCCAACGGCAGGAAGCTGACACACAACACGACCGGTGTGACCCTGGGCAGCGACGACTACAGTCACCATCAGGTTGCATTCATCCACGACTTCGACACGAAGGCGGTGATCGACACGGTCTTCGCGCCAGGCGCGGTGCCGGGTGCCAGCGGGTCGCTCCCGCGCACCACATTCCACCGCTTCTCCATCAAGTCGAACGACCATATCACGTTTATCGGTGAAGATGCGCTCTCGGGCCGCGGTTATGTCCACTGTCTGAGTACCAACGAAACCGTGCAGCTGGGCACCAGCATGATTACCTGGGATTTCTGGCCCGGCACTCTCCCCTCACCCACCGCGCAGGGGCCGCAGATCTGTCTCACCCCGGTGTCGCTGGCACTTGCCAGTCCCGACCGTTCCACACCAGCCACAGGGACGGTGTCCGTGACAAACTGCGGCATCGGGACACTCACTGCAGTGACTACTCAAGGCGCGCCCTCGTGGCTGACCGTTCAGCGCAGCGGCAGCGGAAACAACCAGACCCTCACGTTCACTGCCAGCCCTGCGAGTCTGGCAACCGGGGCCTATGCAGCAACCGTCACGGTCAGCGGTGGCGGCGCAACCAATACCGCCAACGTTGCGGTGACGTTCAACGTGGGGACCAGTGTCAATGCACCCTCGAACCTTGCGGCAGTCGGCGACGGCGATTCGGTGGTACTGAGTTGGCAGGACAACGCAGGCAACGAGGCCGGCGTGCTGGTGGAGCGCCGGGTGGGCACAGGTGCATGGCAGGCGCTGGTCACACTTCCTGCCAACACCACCTCGTACACCAATGCTGGCCTGAGCCCGAGTGAGTACACCTACCGGGTCCGTGCGTTCGCGGGCAGCGATTCGTCGGGGTGGTCCAACCTCGCTGCGGTTACTATCACACCCCAGCGGCTGATCACGGTTACGGGACCAACCCAGGGTGCGGTGCTCATGCCGGGAAGCACGGTGCATGTCACCTGGGACGCGCAGAATGTC